>DBGFLV010000089.1:0-2661 GCA_048528425.1 Oxalobacter sp.
TGGCGAGCCAGGGCTGTTCGGCCAGACGACTTTTTTCGAACTCGCGGATTTTGTCCGCTTTTTGAAGCGTCAGTCCGATGTCGTCCAGTCCGTTCATCAGACAGTATTGGCGAAACGGATCAATGACGAAGGAATAAACAAGCCCGGCATCGTCGTTTCCAACGACCATTTTTTCCAGATCGACTGTCAGGGTAAATCCCGGCCGGGTCTCTACTGCCTTGAACAACCGATCGACCTGTTCTTCGGTAAGCGTAATCGGCAGAAACCCGTTCTTGAAACAGTTATTAAAAAAAATGTCGGCGAAACTCGGCGCAATGACTGCTTTGAAACCGTATTGCTGCAAAGCCCAGGGAGCATGCTCGCGGGAAGAACCACATCCGAAGTTTTTCCGCGCCAATAGAATCGACGCTCCCTGATAACGCGGCTGGTTCAGCACGAAATCCGGATTGACGGGTCGTTTGGAATGATCCATACCCGGTTCGCCATGGTCGAGATAACGCCATTCGTCAAACAGATTGGGACCGAAACCGGTCCGCTTGATCGACTTCAAAAATTGCTTCGGAATGATCGCATCGGTATCGACGTTGACACGATCCAGCGGCACGACCAGTCCGGTATGTACAGTAAATTTTTCCATGATTCCCATCAAAACAAACGTCTTTTGCCGGAGTGCAAAAGACTGGGCTTCCCGCAAATTGAACGGGAAGCCTGACACAACCACTTGCCCTATCCCCGAATAGCGGGTTATTTGGCGGCGTTTTCTACTGCTTCGCCTGCGCCCTGAACATCTTTACCGACGCCCTGGACCGTATTACACCCGGCCAGAAAAGCGATTGCAGCCAGAACAGCGATCAATGCTTTCATCTTTTTCTCCTTGTTGTCAACGGTTTTCACGGACATCCACAAAATGCCCGGCAATGCCAGCTGCTGCTGCCATTGCAGGAGATACTAAATGAGTTCTTCCCCCCTGTCCTTGTCGTCCTTCAAAATTCCGGTTGGAGGTGGAAGCGCACCGTTCACCGGGGGAAAGTCTGTCGTCATTCATCGCCAGGCACATGGAACAACCCGGTTGCCGCCATTCGAAACCCGCCTCGATGAAAATTTTGTCCAGACCTTCCTTTTCCGCCTGTTCCTTGACCAGGCCGGAACCGGGAACGACCATCGCGAGCTTGACGTTTTCGGCCCGTTTTTTTCCCTTAACGACAGCAGCGGCGGCTCTCAAATCTTCAATACGTGAATTCGTACACGAACCGATGAAAACCTTGTCAACGGCAATCGACGTAATCGGCACACCGGGTTCCAGGCCCATGTATTCCAGCGCACGAACGATGGCATTACGCCGAACCGGATCGACCTCGTTTGCCGGATCGGGCACTTTACCATCGACCGAAGTCACCATTTCGGGTGACGTTCCCCAGGTCACCTGCGGTTTGATCGCCTGTGCGTCGAGTCTGACGACGGCGTCAAACCGGGCATCGGGATCGGAATGCAGTGTTTTCCAATAAGACACCGCCTTGTCCCACTGTTCGCCCTTCGGTGAAAAAGGCCGGCCTCTGACGTACTCTATCGTGGTCTCGTCAACCGCCACCATACCGGCCCGGGCTCCTGCCTCGATCGCCATATTGCACAGTGTCATGCGTCCTTCCATCGTCAGGGAACGGATCGCCGAACCGGCAAACTCGATGGCGTATCCGGTTCCGCCGGCTGTCCCGATTCGACCGATAATGGCCAGTACGACGTCTTTCGCCGTGACCCCGTCAGGCAATTCGCCTTCGACTTCCACTTTCATGGTTTTCGATTTTTTCGCCAGAAGGGTCTGGGTCGCCAGGACGTGTTCGACTTCGGAAGTACCGATCCCGTGAGCCAGGCAACCGAAAGCGCCGTGCGTTGACGTATGCGAATCGCCGCACACCACCGTCATGCCGGGCAGTGTGGCACCCTGTTCCGGACCAATGACGTGAACGATGCCCTGCCGTTTGTCGGCCATGTCGAAATATGTCAGGCCGAACGCTCTGGCGTTGCTGTCTAGCGTCTCGAGCTGCAATCGCGAAACCGGATCGGCAATCGGACCTTCCCGGTTTTGCGTGGAAACGTTGTGATCGGCGACCAGCAAATTGGCCGTGTTTCGCCAAGGTTTGCGTCCGGCCATGCGCAACCCCTCAAAAGCCTGAGGACTGGTCACTTCATGCAAAAGATGGCGATCAATGTACAAAATCGTCGTACCGTCTTTTTCCGTATCGACGACGTGGGATTCCCAGAGTTTGTCGTAAAGTGTTTTTGCCATGATGCCGTATCGTGTTCTTCATTAACCGGATGTTTATTATGCCACATCCACCGGCAAACCTGACAGGTACCGGAGCGATACCGTTCATTGCTGTCCTTGCCAGCGAAACGATTGCCAGGCCGACGCCAGGGCCACCAGCGCCAGCATGGACGCCGTCCAGTAAACCGCTTCGGGACTGACCGCTTCCCAGATCCACGACAGGAAAAAACCGCCGAGCGTCCCGCCGATGCCGTAAGACGCGCTGATGAACACAGCCTGTCCCCGGGCCTGTAATGATCCGGTAAACCATTTCTGTACGGAAAGAATCGAGGTGACGTGATGGGCACCGAACGTCGCCGCATGCAAGAGTTGGGCCAGCAACAAGATCGCGAACGATT
>DBGFLV010000090.1:0-1674 GCA_048528425.1 Oxalobacter sp.
AAATTGAAGCCTTTTATTGATAAGTGTGTTGCTAGCCGGCAACGGTCTGTCACGAAAAAAACTGTCCGAAGTCAAGAAACGCCAAGAGGGAACTCCTTTTTCATTTATTTTGCGGAAAATAGAATCCACTTCAAGTTATTGACGGAGTGAAACAAAGTTGGGAAACTGGTTTCCGGTAAGTGTCGTTTCAAGAAATACCGGGGACATTATGGAGACTTGGAAACAGCTGGTGGGCGAGCGTTCTTTCATTTCCGATCTGGGCAAAAGCCATGAAGCCGAGATCGGGGGAATGAAAACGGAAGTCGGCCGTTATGCTGTCTGGGTACCCGTACCAGGATCGGGAAGACACCAGGTGGTCGAAATCGGTGACGACTTGAACAGGTTGCTGGAAAAGTATTCCATTTCTGCCGATATGGTGTTGAAACTGGGCGCTTTCTCCGAATAACCGGTTTTTTTCTGTCAGCTCCGGATGAGCTTTGTCAATGAACAGAGCGAACAGAGCGCTTTGCTGTGCTAGGTCAACAAAATGAAAGCGCGGGTCTGTAGCCTGAAGAAAGCGTGGAAAAGTCTCCTGATGGGAAAAAGAAAGGTGTGTTTTATGGATGAGGATCAACTGAAGAATCCGGTAGTTTCTTCTTCCGAAGGGCCCGACGGCGGAATCCGGCAAGCCATGCTGTGTCACGCTTATCTTCAGATTTTGAAGCAACTCGCTGTCGTCAAGGGGGACGACCGTCCCGTCAGCGTGTCATTCGTGAAAATGCAATGTCTGCCCGGTAAGAAAAACGGAAACGGAAAACCCGTTTTCGTGGAAATCCCGCTGGACTCGCTGGTGGCCTTGCCTATGGAAGAGGTGGGAGTCCGTTTCCCGATCGAAGAAGAAAACGGTTCCTTGTCCCGCGAAACCGGAAAGAAAAAAAACGGTTTTTCTCACTGGCACAGGCTGGCCCGGTTTGCCGAAAGTGATTTGTCCGGCGAAGACTCGCTGCACTGAACGGGTTCCCGGAAGAAATCGTTTCGTTTTATTTTCGGGCGTGTGGCTGTTTCCGTTTTGGCGTAAAGCGGTAACCTGTCCTGTTTTTCCTGTCACCTGATCCGTTTTCGGCTGACGGCGTTTTCAGAAGCGACCCTCGTGTCTGTGTCCGGTTCCCGTCTTGCAGCGGATTTCCGGCCAGAGGAGGGCCGGTATGGCCTGTTCGCCTGATCGGCTTTCCATTTTCTTTGATTTTTCCGGTGTCCATGCTTTCGACGCGGCGTAAGCCGACGGGACTACGCTCTTGTGTCTGACAGCGGGATGAGCGTTAGCGTTCACGTTGGCTTAACGACAGACGGTTCCATCGTCGACAGGAGGTCTCCTGTTTCCGGTTGGAAAGTCCCGATTTCACCCCTGTGTTGACATGCCAGGACAAGCGGTGCGCTATACAAAGAGCGGGTCGCTTTGGCGACGTTTTCCGGGGAGCCTTTCCGCTGAAACCGGAGAACGGTATAAAAACGCAGTCACGGGGTCGTCTCTTCCGGCTGGAGCCGGTTGCTCTACAGGCCGTAAAGACAGGACACGACGCCACCCCGGAAAGGGCATAGAGACGCCGGTTTGACAGAAAAACGGACAAGGTTGCTTTTAGCGGGCCCGAAGGGACGAAACGCCGCGGCCGGGATGAAAACAGTTTCGATAAGCGA
>DBGFLV010000091.1:0-2166 GCA_048528425.1 Oxalobacter sp.
AAATTGAAGAGTTGGCAAAACAGCGTGAGCCGTTTTATCACGAGGTAGCCGACATCGTCATTGATACCGGACGACCGAATGTACATGCTATGGTCCAGTCCATCCTGAATCAACTGGCCGCTTTTCAAAAGAAAAACGCGGCGGGAAAACAGAAAAAACGCTTGGCCAATCACAAAAAGAAAGAACGCTTCACCATGGGATCGAAAAACGCACGTCTTAAAGTTGAGCTGGGGAAACGCAGTTATCCGATTGAAATCGGCCCGGGATTGCTGAAAGACGGCAAATTGCTTTCCCGGACCATTCGGGGCACTCGTGTGGCCGTCATCACGAACACCGTTGTTGCTCCGCTTTATCTGGACGGGATGACCCGTTCCCTGCAGGAAGCCGGAAAGCAGGTCATTTCGCTAGTCCTGCCCGATGGGGAACAGGAAAAAAACTGGGCGAGTCTCATGAAAATTTTCGACTTTCTGATGGAAAACCAGTGCGACCGAAAAACAACACTCCTGGCGTTAGGGGGAGGTGTGATCGGCGATATGACGGGATACGCTGCGGCCAGTTTCATGAGGGGAGTGCCTTTCGTTCAGGTGCCAACGACTTTGTTAGCCGAGGTGGATTCTTCCGTCGGCGGCAAAACCGGTATTAATCATCCGTTGGGAAAGAACATGATCGGTGCCTTTTATCAGCCCGATGCGGTTATTGCCGACACGGCAACGTTAAATACGTTGCCGGACAAGGAGCTGACAGCCGGTCTGGCGGAAGTGATCAAGTATGGCGCCATCATTGATGCCGCGTTTTTCGACTGGCTTGAAAACAGTGTTGAAAAACTGCTGAAAAGAGACAGTACGGCGTTAGCGTACGCCATCCGACGTTCGTGTGAAATCAAGGCGGATATCGTTCGGCAGGACGAAAGGGAAAGCACGGGTTTAAGAGCACTCCTCAATTTCGGTCACACGTTTGGTCACGCTATCGAAGCCGGATTGGGGTATGGTACCTGGTTGCACGGCGAAGCGGTCGGATGCGGCATGATCATGGCAGCCGATCTTTCGTGCCGGATGGGCTGGCTGGAGGAAGCGTTTGTAAAACGCATCCGTGAATTAGTTCGTAAAGCCGGTTTGCCAGTTGTCGCACCCGATTTGCCGCCGGAGCGCTGGATCGGGTTAATGCAGGTGGACAAAAAAAACGTCGATGGTGAAATTCAATTCGTTTTGCTTGAAACGCTTGGAAAAGCGGTGGTCACGAAAGTACCGCCGGAATTGTTGCGTGCCACTCTGGACGCGTGCATGAATCCGGACTGACTAAAGAAGGAGAAAAAGGATGAGTCCGAACTGCCCTCTCGCGCTTTACGCTTCCCATCCTTCGACTTCAAGAGGACGGCGCTACCTGGAACCGCACGATTGTTCCCGGACTGAGTATCAGCGTGACAGAGACCGTATCGTTCATTCCAGTGCGTTCAGACGTCTAGAATACAAGACGCAGGTTTTCGTCAATCACGAGGGCGATTTATTCCGTACCCGACTTACTCACAGTATCGAAGTGGCGCAGATCGCCCGGTCTGTCGCTCGCAATCTGGCACTTGACGAGGATTTGACCGAAGCGATTTCACTGGCTCACGATTTGGGGCACACCCCCTTTGGACACGCCGGACAAGACGCCTTGAACGCCTGTATGAAGGAGTACGGTGGATTCGAACACAATTTGCAAAGTCTTCGGGTAGTGGATGTGCTGGAAGAGCGGTACGGACCGTTTGACGGATTAAATCTCACTTATGAAACTCGGGAAGGTATTTTGAAACACTGTTCCATTGAAGAGGCTGAAAAACTGGGTGACGTGGGTCAGCGTTTTCTTGAAAACAAGCAGCCTTCCCTGGAAGCTCAACTGGCCAATCTGGCCGATGAAATCGCCTATAACAATCACGATGTCGACGATGGTTTGCGTTCGGGGCTGATTACGATTGCCCAACTGAATGAAGTGGATTTGTTTGCCCGTTTCTGGAAAGAAGTCCAGTCGGCCATGCCGGGTATTACAGAGCGACGGGCCGTTCATGAAACGGTCCGGAGAATGATCGGTGCATTAATCGTCGATTTGACGAAAACCTCTCTAGAAAGGATCAACGCTGTTCGTCCCCGATCCGTGGAAGACGTGCGAAGTGCTACTCCTCTCATTGCT
>DBGFLV010000092.1:0-18105 GCA_048528425.1 Oxalobacter sp.
TGTTTACTTGCGGATTTCGCCGTGTCCCAGCACGACGTACTTTACGGAAGTGAGTCCTTCCAGACCGACGGGGCCGCGTGCGTGCAGTTTGTCGTTGGAAATGCCGATTTCAGCACCGAGACCGTATTCGAACCCGTCGGCAAAGCGCGTCGATGCATTGACCATGACGGATGAAGAATCCACTTCGCGCAAGAATCGGAGTGAACGGCTGTAGTCTTCCGTTACAATGGCATCGGTATGTTTGGAAGAATAGCGGTTGATGTGGTCGATCGCCTCGTCCAGTCCATCCACGATCCGGACAGCCAGTACCGGTGCAAGATATTCCGTTTCCCAATCTGTATCGGTTGCCTGGGCGAGATAAGGGTAACCGGAGAGAAGTTTCAGCGCTGTTTCGTCACAGCGTAATTCGACTTCTTCATCCCGATACCGTTTCGCCAGCAAGGGGAGGATTTCAGGCGCAACGCTGCTCGATACCAGTAGCGTTTCCATCGTGTTGCAAGTACCGTAACGCTGACATTTGGCATTGAAAGCGATGTCAAGCGCCTTGTCCGGATCAGCACGGTCGTCAATGTAAACATGGCATATTCCGTCCAGGTGCTTGATCATCGGAATCCGGGATTCGCGCATCAGTCTTTCAATCAGGCCCTTGCCACCGCGCGGGACGATAACGTCGACGTAGTCCGTCATGGTGATGAGTTCGCCGACAGCGGCCCGATCCGTTGTTTCAACCACTTGTACGGCCTGTTCGGGAAGACCGGCTTTTTCAAGGCCTTCCCTGACCAGGGCGGCCAGCGCCTGATTGCAATGAATGGCTTCGGAACCGCCTCGCAGCAGGGCAGCGTTGCCACTCTTGATGCAAAGACCCGCCGCATCGACTGTCACGTTGGGACGCGCTTCGTAAATGATGCCGATCACGCCAAGCGGCACTCGCATTTGACCGACGCCAATTCCGGAGGGACGAAGCTTAAGATTCGTGATCGCACCGATCGGGTCGGGAAGCGCGGCGATCTGTTCCAGACCGGTTGCCATCGTGTCAATCGCTTTGTCCGACAGGGTCAACCGGTCCAGCAGAGCTCTTTCCAGGCCGTTTTCCTGGGCAGCCTCGAGATCTTTTTGATTGGCTGCCTGCAAAAGGGACACGTCGCGGCGTATGGCCTCGGCAATCAACGTCAGTGCCCTGTTTTTGGTCGCCGTATCGGCTTTGGCCATCCGGGCGGCTGCCTGACGTGCCTGTCGGCCGAGCCGGGTCATGTAATTTTTGATGTCCATCGTCATAAGCGGTTAAAAAGGGAAAAAATAACGTTAACACTCGCAGACGATCTGTTCAAGCCCGCGCCAGAGAAAGACCCAGTTGCGTCAGGGCGTCCCATGCGTCGTCTAACATGAACCCGGAAGGCAGTCCTTTGATGATCTTGTCGATTTGTGCCGTTTGTTGAAGGGCGTCCTGGAGTGTTTTTCTGCTCAGCCTGCCAATAGCGAGCTGGACCGTTTTCTCGCGTGGGCCTTTTAAACGTAGGCTTTTCGCCACGACTGAAAAAGCCTGGCCGGTTTCAAGCGCGATTTTGCACTTTAAAAGCGTTCTGATTTCTTCTGTCAGCGTCCACAAAACCAACGGAAGCGGTTCGCCTTCACCTTTCAGGCCTTCCATCATTTTGACGAAACGGGCAGGCTGACCGGAAAGCAGGGCTTCATTCAGTTTGAACACGTCGTAACGGGCTACGTTGAGAACGGCATGACGCACCTGTTCGAAGTCGAGTTCCCCTTCAGGGTACAACAGTGCCAGTTTACGGATTTCCTGATGGGCCGCCAGTAAGTTGCCTTCGACACGCTCCACCAGAAAATCCAGACACTCTTTGCCGGTATATTGATTTTGTCTTTTCAGTCTGGACGCGATCCAGTTCCCAAGGCGGGCGAGTTCGACAGTCGGAACTTCAATGTAAACCCCATTATTTTGTAGTGCATTGACCCATGCTGATTTTTGAGTTGTCCAGTCCAGACGGGGTAGTGTGACCAGCGTCACATTATCCGGAGTGAGCCGCCTGACGTACTCCTGAATGGCCTGACTTCCCTCTTTGCCGGGACGCCCTCCAGGAATGCGCAATTCAATCAGTTTGCGTTCGCCGAAAAGAGACAGGGCGTTGTTGGCGGCATGCAGTTGTCCCCATTTAAAACCACGTTCGACCGTCAGAATGTCGCGTTCGCTAAATTGCCGTTTCCGGGCAGTTTGACGGATCAGGTCGGCTGCTTCGAGCAACAGCAACGGTTCGTCACCGGTCAGAACGTATAACGGGGAAAGCCCGTTTTCCAGATGAGATTCGAGCAATTCATATTTCAGAAACATGGGGTCAGGCAGCCGGTTCGGGTTGATGCACAGCCGGGGTGTCCGTGGCCGGGACGGTATCGGATTCAGGTTCCCGATCTTCCGGTGTGAGCCGGATGGCGGCGAGCCGGCGCAGGATTTGTTGTGCCATGTCCGATTGCATGTCTTTAAACAGCATGATTTCTTCGTTTTCCTTGGAGAGTGCTTCCGAATCGTTGTAAGTCATCGTTCTCCGCAAGGATACCCGCGTCGGCTGAATCAGTACCTTGCCCTCGGGCGTTCTAGCCATGAATTCCAATGTATAAATGAGCGAATACTCACGTACCCGCCCATCCGTGTTCAAAGACAGGACTTCCTTGTTTTTGGATTCGGACAGGGCAGCTAAAATGACCTCGGCTTCTTTCGCATTATTGACGATCCGGGTTGAATCCATTGCCTTGATCAATCGTTTCAAAAGCCGTGCTGTCTGGGAACTGCCGGGAAAATCAATGTAAATGGAGTCGAACGAAAAGTCGACGTTCCCGCGCAATTGAAAACCACAGGAAGTTAGCAAGGTCATCGTGACCAAAGCCAGTATCCAGCGGGAAAGGCAACGGTTTTTCAGGAAGGCTGTCATGATCGGATTCCGTAAAATAAAAGTTAGACGACAATGTTGACCAGTTTGTTGGGCACGACAATGACGCGTTTGGGGGCTCCGGTAACGAATTTCGCGATGTTTTCGTTTTCCAGTGCCGTTTTTTCAATCACGGATTTGTCTGCAGTCTTGGGTACTCGTATCGTGCCGCGCAACTTGCCGTTGACCTGGACGACCATGTCGATTTCGTCCTGTTCCAGTGCAGCGGAATCGACCTCGGGCCATGCGGCATCCAGCAGGTCGCCTTCGGTATCGGCATAACCCAGTGAATCCCAGAGAACGTAGGTGATATGCGGAACGATCGGATACAGGATTTTAAGGAAAATCGCCAGGGATTCACGAAGGACAACGCCATATTCCGGTGAATTGTCCGGTTTGATCGCTTCCAACGTGTTCAACATTTTCATGCAAGCTGAAACGACGGTGTTGTACTGAATGCGGGCGTAATCCTGATTGGCCTGTTGCAGAATCTGGTGGACTTCCCGACGCAGGGCTTTCAACGTGTCCGGCAGTTTTTCCGGAAGAGGTTTCCGGGCGGCGCCGGAAACGGTCTCCCGATTACGATAGGCGTACGTCCAGACTCGGCGCAGAAAACGGCTGGCTCCTTCAACGCCGGAACCCGACCATTCCAGTGTCTGTTCCGGAGGAGAGGCGAACATGGTAAACAGGCGCGCGGTATCGGCACCGTATTGCTCGATTTGCGTCTGTGGATCGATCCCGTTGTTTTTCGACTTCGACATTTTTTCGATGCCGCCAATACAGACCGGTTGACCGTCGGCTATCAGGGTCGCTGCAACAGGCCGTCCTTTTTCATCCAGCTGTAGCGTGATTTCTTCCGGATTGAACCAGGTTTTCTTGCCGGAAGCGTCTTCACGGTAGTAGGTTTCGTTCAATACCATGCCTTGGGTCAGCAAGCGGGCGAACGGTTCATCAAATTTTACCAGTCCCATATCACGCATGACCTTGGTCCAGAAGCGAGCGTAAAGTAAATGCATGACCGCGTGTTCGATACCGCCGATATACTGATCCATCGGCATCCAGTAATCGATCCTTTCGTCTACCAGGGCTTTATCCGAGTTCGGTGAACAGTAACGCATGAAATACCAGCAGGAATCGACAAACGTATCCATCGTATCAGTTTCACGTCGGGCCGGTTTACCGCAGTGGGGGCATGGAGTATTGATGAATTTTTCGTTTTTGGCGAGTGGATTGCCGGTTCCGTCGGGAATGCAGTCCTCGGGCAGAATCACCGGCAAGTCCTCTTCAGGAACCGGGACCGCACCACAGTCCGGACAATGAATAATCGGAATCGGGGTGCCCCAGTAACGCTGGCGTGAAATGCCCCAGTCCCGGAGACGATAAGTTACTTTTTTCTCGCCAAGCCCTTTTTCTTCCAGCGCAGCGGCAACGGCATCGACAGCTTGCTGATAATTCAGACCGTCGAAACGACCCGAATTGATGCATTTCCCGTGTTCTTTGTCAGCGTACCAATCGTGCCAGACGTCTTCCATAAAAGTTTTGCCTTCAACGTCGATGACTTGTCTGATCGGCAACCCGTATTGGTGAGCAAACTCGAAATCACGTTCGTCGTGAGCCGGAACGGCCATGACGGCACCGTCGCCGTAACTCATCAGGACGTAATTGCCGACCCAAACTTCAACGAGCTGATTGGTTAAGGGATGGCGGACGAACAGACCGGTAGGCATCCCTTTTTTCTCCATCGTCGCCATATCCGCTTCAATAACGCTGCCTTTTTTACATTCTTCGATGAATTCGGCCAGCTCCGGATTGTTTTGGGCAGCGAAACGGGCCAGATCGTGTTCTGGCGCTACGGTACAGAACGTCACGCCCTTGATCGTATCGGCACGGGTTGTGAAAACCCAGAGTTTACCGTCACCGATCAGTCGGCCGTCGTTATCATGAATGTCGTGCAAGAAAGCGAAACGGACGCCTTCTGATTTGCCGATCCAGTTGATTTGCATGGTCTTGACGCGTTCGGGCCAGCCAGGCAGTTTGTTGCGGGCGAAATCCAGCAGTTCTTCCGCGTAATCGGTGATACGAGCGTAATACATCGGAATTTCGCGTTTTTCAATCAATGCCCCGGATCGCCAGCCACGGCCGTCGATAACCTGTTCGTTGGCCAGTACGGTCTGATCGACGGGATCCCAGTTTACCGTACCCGTTTTCTGGTAAATAATGCCTTTTTCCAGCATTTTCAGGAACATCCATTGGTTCCATTTGTAGTAGTCGGGTTTGCAAGCCGTCATTTCTCGCGACCAGTCGATCGCCAATCCCATCGACGCCATTTGGCTTTTCATGTGAGCGATGTTGGAATAAGTCCATTCGGCCGGCGGAATCCCGTGTGACATTGCCGCATTTTCTGCCGGCATGCCGAAGGCGTCCCATCCCATCGGCATCAAAACGTTGTAACCGTTCATGCGCAAATAACGGTACATAACGTCATTGATCGTATAGTTACGAACGTGCCCCATATGAAGCCGACCGGAGGGATACGGCAGCATTGAACAAGCGTAATACTTCCCTTTGGGAAAACGGGGATCGTTTTCAACCGTTTTGTAGACGTTGCCGGTCTGCCATTTTTCCTGTGCCGTTTTTTCGACTTCTGTATGGTTATATCTGTCTTGCATGATGGACTGCGATAAGAATGAGAGTTGTTCGGTTTCCCCTGAAACCGTTATGATAATACGAGCGTTTCAATACACCATGGTTGCCGGGTCGACGATCGGACCGTTGGACGGGTCACTTCAGATGTAAAACGTCTTGCATGTCGAACAGACCGTTTTCCTTGTCCGCCAGAAAGCGGGCTGCCCGCAGGCTACCCTGGGCGTAAGTGGCACGGCTGGCCGATTTGTGCGTGATTTCGATACGCTCGCCTGTCCCTGCAAAGAGAACGGTGTGGTCACCAACGATGTCACCGCCCCGGATGGTTGAAAAACCGATCGTGGACGGATCGCGTTCACCGGTTATACCTTCACGGGAATAAACGGCACATTCTCCAAGATCACGGCCTATGGCACGGGCGATCACTTCACCCATTTTGAGCGCTGTACCGGAAGGGGCATCCACCTTGTGTCGGTGATGCGCTTCGATCACTTCGATGTCGTATCCTTCGGCAAAGTTTTTTGCCGCGATTTCCAGCAATTTCAGGGTCACGTTGACCCCCACGCTCATATTCGGAGCGAACACAACCGCAATCCTGCCGGAAGCGTCAAGGATGGCTTTTTTACCCCTTTCGTCGAAACCGGTCGTGCCGATAATCATTTTGATCCGGTTAGCCACACAATAGCCCAGATGTTCGAGTGTTCCCTGCGGCCGTGTGAAATCAATGACAAACTCGGCGTCTCGAAAAGCCTGGGCCATGTCCGCTGCAATCAAAACGCCGGTTTTTTCGCCGAGGAACAGGCCGGCGTCCTGGCCGAGAGCGGGCGAATTTACTACGTCAAGAGCGCCGGTTAAAACGGCGTCGTCCGCTTTCAGAACAGCTTCGATCAACATGCGGCCCATACGGCCACTGGCACCTGCTATTGCTATCTTCATTTTATTCATTGGATGTTTCCGATTAATTGATCATTCGGCGAAACGGGCCTCATTTTCCCTACCCGGCGGGGGATACTGATGGGCTCGAAAGTCCCGATGTGTTCCGAAGCGGTACTTTCGCGGTTTTCGATGTCGGCGTACCGTTCCGTGCTGGGAGTGGCTTGTACGGCGGGCGATTTCAAATGATTTGTTTGTTCGGGGACACTGACCGATTCGGTTGAGTTGGCCGATTCGGAGGTCATGACGGATTCTGGCGTGTTGACGGGTTCTTGAACTTCAGCCGGTTCAGGAGTATTCACAGCTTCGGAGGTACTGTCAGCTTCAGGAGCAATGACTGGTTCGGTGGTACTGACTACTTCGGTCGTATTGACCGGTTCGGAAATACTGACCGGCTCGGGAGGACGAACTGGTTCGGGAACGCGAGCGGATTCGGGAACCGCTACGGGTTCGGGCATGTTAGCCGGTTCGGGACTGCTTGCGGGATCAGAATCGCCGTCCGGTTCGGGAGCGATAACCGGTTCTGACGTGTTGGCTGGTTCAGCCGTCTCGGTGGCTGCGGAGGACGTACCCGCTTCTTCTGTTCCGTCCGAAGCCGTTTTTACGGAAGAGGTTTCCTGTTTTGTTTTTTCGCCGGAAGAGGCTTTGACAGGAGTGTCAGCAGGGTCGTCGTCGGACGAGATGTGGGACAGGTATTCTGCCTCACCCGGCAAGTGGTCGTTGGAAACGCGTTCGACAACGTTCTCTTTGAAAAAGACGGTTACCCGGTTGGTCGTAATGGCTCCATTGGTCTTTTGCAATCTGAACAGATAGTCCCATCGGTTGGCATGGAACATGTCTGTTAAAAGAGGCGTACCCAGTACAAAGCGAACCTGCTCCTTGGTCATGCCCGGCTGGATTTTAGCCAGCATTTCGGAGGAAATGAAGTTTCCTTGCTGGACATTGACCCTGTAGGGTGTAAAGAAACTGAGCCACTTTTTCACTCCGGTCGGCCTGGAGTTCAGTTCCGACTCGTTTTCTGCCACCGGTTTTTCCAATTTCCGGTCAGTGGTTTCGGTGGGGACTTTTTCGGGCGGAGATGTGATTGCTTTTTCTTCCGTTACCGTTTCTTCCGAAGGGAGAGAAGCGGATTTCATGGTGTCGGAAGGAGCCGCTTCATCCATCAGGGGATTTTGGGAGGCACAACCGATTATCAGAACGGTTGCCGATGTCAGCAGTACCGGTGTACGAAGGGATCGCCACAAGCTGGCCATTTTTTTATGCATCACGAAGTCGGATCCTAAAAGCAATTTATTGAGCAGATGTCACAAACACTATATGATAAAGCAGATAATAGTCCAGAACCAATTTTGACATTGACCTACTTCTTAAAACGATGAGCAATAATCCTGCCGAACTGAAGGCCACCGGTCTGAAAGCGACTCTTCCGCGACTGAAAATCCTCGACATTTTTCAGAAGAACACCGAACGGCATTTGAGTGCCGAAGACGTTTATCGGTTGCTTTTGTCGGACAATCTTGAAATCGGGCTGGCGACAGTTTACCGCGTACTCACCCAGTTCGAACAGGCGGGGATATTATCACGAAACTATTTCGAGTCAGGCAAGGCCGTGTTCGAGTTGAATGAAGGAAGTCATCACGACCACATTGTATGTGTTGATTGCGGTAGAGTAGTGGAATTTCATGATGACGGGATTGAAAAGAGACAGCAGGAAATAGCCGGACAAAAAGGTTTTGAAATTGTCGACCACACCCTGGCGATTTATGGCCGTTGTGCCCGATGCAGACAGGAAAAATAGGCGGGAAAACAGGGAAAAAGCCGCGAATTTCGCGGCTTTTTTGTTCTTTAAATCGCTTTACACCGTTTTGCCCGGTATCCCCTTCTTTTCCGGAACGTACTCGAATTTTTGGGCCAGAGCATGGTAGAGCGGTATCGGACTGACGAATTTCGATACCAGACTGGCAAGCAAGGCTACCGTCATCAAGGACAGCAGCATGTGATTGCTTCCGGTCATTTCCATCGTAATGATGAAAGACGTCAGAGGCGAGCGGGTGACTCCGGAGAGATAAGCGGCCATGACCAGAATGATAATGGCGCCATGTGGGGCGAGTTCAGGAAAAAGCGCGTAGATGTTGTCGCCGATACCGGCTCCTACCGACAGTGTAGGAGCGAACAGTCCTCCTGGGATACCGCTTAAAGTGGAAACCAGTGTGGCGATGAATTTGGCGATACCATAGTACCAAACCAGAAAAGTGGAGTCACTTTCCAGTGTCAGGCGAGTCGGCTGGTAACCGGTTCCATATACTGTACCATCTGTTATCAGGCCCAAAACGGCAACGATCAGGCCGCAGGCGGCTGCGAAAATGAAAGGGTGTTCCTGTATGGTCTTTTTGATCCGTTCCGATGGCACAACGGAAATCTTCTGTACGATCAAACTGAACAGACCGCCTGTCAAGCCGCCGGCAACGCCGCAGACCACGATGGCTGGGATATTCGTCAACAAGGGCAGCGACTCGTTGGTGTAACCGAAATAAGTATAGTTTCCGACGACGGCAATGGAGATCAGGCCTGAGAGAATGACGGTTAACAAGGTAGGGCTGTGTGCGTTGAAGATGTATTTTTTGGTCAGTTCTTCCATGGCGAACATGATACCGGCCAGTGGCGTGTTGAAAGCCGCCGCAATTCCTGCAGCTCCCCCCGAAAGAGCCAGCATTCGTCTCTGTTCGGCCGTCTTCAAGGTACCGTAACCATAAAAAGCATGCATGATGGAAGCCCCGACCTGTACGGTTGGCCCTTCGCGACCGATGGACGCTCCGATTGTTAAACCGCCCAGTAGCATGACGATTTTACCAACCAGTATTTTGACTGACAGCAGATTATTCTTCTTTTTGTGGTCGGGGTCATCGATCACGGCGATTGTCTGTGGAATACCACTTCCTTGCGTGCCCGGAAAAAAACGTTTGGCAATGTAGGCGATCAGTGCGAATCCTGCCGGCATGTAAAGAAGAGCGGCCCAGGGAACCCGGGTGACAATCCAGGTATTGACGTCAAAAGCGTAATCACTGGCTGTCGCCATTCCTACCCCGGTCAGTCCGATCAGCACCGGCGCTAAAATCCAGGCGCAGGTACGTCTCCAGTATCGTGCCGTTTTTTGTACGATGACCCGTCTGGTCAGATGGGGCGGGTCGAAATGTGGAAATAACATAATGGACTGTTTGCTCAGGATGACAGGTATTATTCTATTTGAGCAAATATATTTCAAGCTTGAATCCGGTGAACAGCACCGTTTTTACAGACAGGCAGGCCACCCATGAACAATCCTGGCAGCGAAGTACATTATCTGGACATTCTTCAGAAATTCAGAGTCATTATTCGTACCGCACAGAAGTACTAGTCGAAAACCGACTGGGTGTGCCGGGAGCGCAACTGTGGATCAAGAAGGAGATCGGCGCCGTGCCGGTGAAATTGCGAATAGACTGGCTATTCATCAGACGACAGCCAGCAATCTCTTGGACGGTTTGGAAAAGAAAGGTATGGTCTGCAAAACACGTCAGATGACGGATCGACGGGTCGTACTTCTTTCGCTGACGGAAAAAGGACGTTCGTTACTGTCTAAGGCACCGGAACCGGCAAGGGGCTTGTTGCCGGAAGCGTTGTCCCAGATGAAACCGGCGGAATTAAAGCAGCTTGGAGAGAGCCTGGCAGTCCTTCTGAAAAGTGTGCGACCAGTTGATAACGGATTCGCCTTGCTACCGTTGCCGTTTACCCTGTAAAAAGCCTGCAAGTTTTCGCTTGCAGGCTTTGATACAGCGGGTTTGGAAAGCGCAGATTACATCATGCCACCCATGCCACCCATGCCACCCATACCGCCCATGCCACCCATATCCGGTGCCGGTTTTTCTTCCGGGATGTCATAGATCATGCAGTCCGTCGTCAGCATCAGTGCAGAGATCGAGGCCGCATTTTGCAAAGCGGAACGGGTAACTTTGGCCGGATCGACTACACCCATTTCAACCATGTCACCATAGGTACCGTTGGCGGCGTTGTAACCGAAGTTGCCAGAGCCTTCGATGACTTTGTTGACGACGACAGAAGCTTCTTCTCCGGCGTTATGGACGATCATGCGCAGCGGTTCTTCCAGAGCACGCATGACGATTTGAATGCCAGCATCCTGATCGGCGTTTTCGCCCTTGACGTCGACGTTGGCACGGGCACGCAGCAGCGCTACACCACCGCCCGGAACGATACCTTCTTCGACGGCTGCACGAGTGGCGTGCAGAGCGTCTTCAACACGGGCTTTCTTTTCCTTCATTTCCACTTCAGTAGCGGCACCGACCTTGATTACGGCAACACCACCGGCCAGTTTGGCGATCCGTTCCTGAAGTTTTTCCTTGTCGTAATCGGAAGTGGCTTCTTCCATCTGGACACGAACCTGTTTGACGCGTGCTTCAATTGCGTCAGCTTTACCGGCTCCGTCGATAATGGTCGTGTTTTCTTTGCTGACTTCGACCCGTTTGGCCTGCCCCAGCTGTTCCAGTGTGGTGCCTTCGAGTGTCAGACCGACTTCTTCAGCGATAACCTGACCACCGGTCAGAATGGCGATGTCTTCCAGCATGGCTTTGCGGCGGTCACCAAAGCCCGGTGCCTTGACGGCACAGGTTTTCAAAATACCACGGATGTTGTTGACCACCAGAGTAGCCAGGGCTTCGCCTTCAACGTCTTCGGCAATGATCAGAAGCGGACGGCCCGCTTTGGCGACTTGTTCCAGTACGGGCAGCAAATCACGAATGTTGGAGATTTTCTTTTCGCACAGCAAAATGTACGGATTGTCGAGTGCGACGACTTGTTTGTCGGGATTGTTGATGAAGTAGGGAGACAGGTAACCACGATCGAACTGCATCCCTTCGACGATGTCCAGTTCGTCGTTTAACGATTTGCCGTCTTCAATGGTGATAACGCCTTCCTTGCCTACTTTTTCCATCGCTTCGGCAATGCGTTCGCCGATGGAGTGATCGCTGTTGGCGGAGATGGAACCGACCTGGGCGATTTCCTTGCTGGTGGTACAGGGTTTCGCGATTTTCTTCAGTTCGTCGATGGTGGCGTCCACAGCCTTGTCGATACCCCGTTTCAGATCCATCGGATTCATTCCGGCGGCCACGTATTTCATTCCTTCGCGAACGATGGCCTGGGCCAGAACCGTTGCCGTCGTGGTACCGTCACCGGCGTTGTCGCTGGTTTTGGAGGCGACTTCCTTGACCATTTGGGCGCCCATGTTCATGAGCTTGTCTTTCAGTTCAACTTCCTTGGCCACTGAAACACCGTCTTTGGTGATAGTGGGAGCACCCCAGGTGCGTTCCAAAACCACATTTCGGCCTTTCGGTCCCAGCGTTACCTTGACGGCGTCTGCCAGGATGTTGACCCCTTCTACCATTTTGTTACGGCCGTTATCGCCGAATACGACTTCTTTAGCTGACATGAAATTCTCCTAAATTAAATGGGTATGCATTCATCAGGTCTTTGCGACCCGGGCATGAATCATTGCTGGACAATGGCCATGACGTCGGATTCGTGCATGACGAGCAGTTCTTCGCCGTCGACTTTGACCGCCTGTCCGGAATATTTGCCGAAGAGAACGATGTCACCGACTTTGACGTCAAGCGGCAGGACTTTGCCGTCCTCCAGAACTTTGCCGTTGCCGACGGCGATAACCTCGCCCTGATCCGGTTTTTCTGCGGCTGCATCAGGAATGACGATACCGGATGCCGTGGTTTTTTCCTGGTCGACGCGTTTGACAATAATACGATCTTGCAAGGGACGAAGTTTCATAGCGATTCCTTATTATCCATGTTGTTTGTTTATAAGATAAAAACCTGAAGGTATCAGGCCACCTTGAACTTGTTTCCCGATCCGGGATCCGGAGAGAAGTTGTTAGCACTCTCTTCTAACGAGTGCTAAGTATATGGGCGGCTCAAACAGATTTCAAGATAAAAGAAAAAATTTTTTTTGCTTTGTGCGAAAACACAAGACAGGTGCATTGCGATAAAGAAACAACACAGAAAGAAGCGTTCTTTTACTTTCTCGTTTTGCCGACAATCCGGACGGGATGTTCTGTCGTTTTCGTGGAAGTGGCACACCGGTTGCAACCGAAACAGCCCAGTGTGTCCGGTTTCCTGCGAAAACCTGGCTGAACTTGCCGAGCCAGCGCATCAAGATGGAGGAAGAAAAGCGGCCTGGAAAGCAGCTGCCGGATCCGGTATTTCAGAGAGGACGGTACACTGTACCGGTACAGAATGGCTGCGGAAACCAGAACAATAAAAAAAACGGCTGCTTCCTGCATGTCAATAACCCAGCAAAAAGCGGCTGACGTGATAGGTGGCAAAGGAAGCGACATACGCCAGGCCGAACAGATAGGCGGCAGCAAAAAACATCATCCACCATGAATTGGTCTCCCGTCGAATGACGCCCAGTGTGGCAAAACATTGGGGGGCGAAAACGAACCAGGCCAAAAGTGACAGAGCCGTCGGCAGGCTCCAGCTGGAAGCCAGGAGGGAGGTCAGGGCAACGGAGAAATCGTCTCCACTGGCAGACAGGGCGTAAACTGTACCCAGTGCACTAACGGCAATTTCGCGCGCGGCCATGCCCGGTATCAGTGCTACGGCAATCTGCCAGTTAAAACCGATGGGTTTAACGAGGTATTCCAGGAGATGGCCCAGTTGTCCGGCGAAACTGTACTGTATGGCAGCGCCCGTCGCTCCTTCCGGAGGAGCGGGGTAAGTCGACAGAACCCACAGCAGGACGGAAGTGGCAAAAATGACGGTGCTGACACGCCATAGAAAAATACGGCCCCGTTCCCACAGTCCGATGGCAATGTTGCGGATGCGGGGTAAATGATAGGCGGGCAGTTCCATTAACAGCGGCTGGTACTCGTTTTTACCCAGCAGCCGATTCAGTATCCATGCCACGAATACAGCCGAGACGATACCACCTGCGTACAAACCGAACAGGACGAGTCCTTGAAGGTTGAAAAGTCCTACTGCCTTGTTTGGTATGAAAGCCCCGATGATGAGCGAATAAACGGGCAATCGTGCCGAGCAGGTCATGAGCGGTGCTATCAAGATGGTAATGATTCTGTCTTTCGGATTTTTGATTGTCCGGGTAGCCATGATGCCGGGAACGGCGCAAGCGAAGCTGGAAAGCAAAGGGATGAAAGCGTGGCCGGAAAGACCGATACCGCTCATCATTTTATCCAGCATGAAAGCGGCGCGAGGAAGATAACCGGATTCTTCCAGAACGAGGATGAAAAAAAACAGGATCAGAATTTGGGGAAGAAAAACAACGATACTGCCGACACCGGCAATGATGCCGTCAACGATGAGACTGCGTAGGATGCCATCGGGTAGCAGCGTCGAAAAAAGAGAGCCTGTCGCGTCAACCGCGGTTTCGATCCAGGTCATGGGGACTTCTGCCCAGCTGAAAACGGCTTGGAACATGAAAAAAAGAATACCCACCAGAATAGGTAATCCCAGAAAGGGATGCAAAACGATGGAATCAATTTTTTGAGTCAGCGAATAAACGGAGGCATTTTTTTTGACCACCGCCTTCGAAATACGTTGTGCTTCAGTAACAGAAGAGACGGTTTCCTGAGCTGGACGCTTCAATTGGTCCCTGGCTGTGGGACGGCAGGGAGTGAAAGCTGCCTGTTCGTCGAGCACATCGAGCAGTTTTTTTATGCCTTGTTGTTCGATGGCTACGGTTTCGACGACCGGAATGCCTAACTCTTGCTTCAGCACTTCCAAATCGAGCAGTTGTCCCTGTTTTCTGGCAATGTCACTCATGTTAAGTGCCAGCACAACTGGGATACCCAGTGCGATCACGTCCAGTATCAGTTTCAGGCTTCTTTGCAGATGGGTCGCGTCGGCGACAAAAACGATCAAGTCGATAGAGACTTCATCCGTTTTTGCTGTCAGGGCTTTCAGCGTAACTTCTTCATCCCGGGTTAAAGGTGTCAAACTGTAAATACCAGGCAGGTCGATGATGTGTAATCGCCGACCTGATCCCGTTGTCATGACTCCTTCTTTTCTTTCGACGGTTACGCCGGCGTAGTTGGCCACTTTCTGGCGCGAACCGGTCAAACGATTGAACAAGGCGGTTTTTCCACAATTGGGATTGCCTACCAGGGCAATGGAGGAAAAACAGACGGATTTGTTTTGTAGACCAGATACCTGGTCAGTCGGATTCGTTATCGTTTTGAACGACATAGATGTTGGCTGCCTCGACACGTCGGAGAGCAAAAATAGCGTTGCCTACTCTGATGGCCATCGGGTCTTTTCCCGGAAAAGCTTCGGCATGAACCTGGATGGACTCACCAGGAAGAAATCCCAGCTCTTGCAAACGGGTTTTCATGAAAAATCCGTTTGCCCCTTCCTCTTCGGCCAGTCCGATAATGGTGGCCGAGTCGCCTTTTTTTAACTGGGCCAGATTCCCAATGGCGGAGGTTTTCAAAAATGCAGCAGGTTGTTGTGACATTTCAATGAAACGTGCGTTAGTGAAGGGATTAAAAACCGATATTGACACATAAATGATAATTATTCTCAATATAAACTTTTTTCTGTAAAAAAACAACTCTTAATCTTCCTTTTGTTGAGATGCATAAAAAGGAAGTGTCTTTTACAGGCTGAAAAAGAAGAACGAGTGAAGACAGAAGCGAACACTTCAGTAAACGAGTGTCCCTTTTGCAAAGAAAAGGAATCGTTCAGAAAAATAAACCGGCTGTAGAATACCCTCATGAAGAAAGTGACTTTAACCATACTAAAGCAGCTCATCCTGTCTCTCGGGGTGGCGGCTGGTTTTATTTCGATGGTGGAAACCGGTTTCGCGCGGGAACTGCCCGCTTCCATTTGGGACAGTTTCCGGCAAGCCGGTATACCGGAAGAATCTGTTGCGATTGTAATCCAGCCGCTGGACTCGGATGTTCCCGAGGTAACCCATAATGCCGAAGTGGCTTTTCAGCCGGCATCCACGATGAAGGTGTTGACCACTTACGCTGCCCTTGAATTGCTGGGGCCGTCTTTTACCTGGGAAACCCGTGCGTACACGACCGGAAAACTCGAAAACGGTGTTTTGACGGGTGATCTGATTCTGAAAGGCAGTGGTGATCCCTCCTTTAGACAGCAAGACTTGTGGCTTTTTATTCGGCAAATTCAGCATTCGGGTATCCAAGCCGTTCACGGCAATGTCGTTCTGGACAAAAGCGTGTTTAGTCCGATGGCTTTTGACGCATCCGCTTTCGACGACGCTCCCTTAAAACCTTACAATGCCGGTCCGGACGGTTTGTTGCTGAACGAAAAAAGGGTGGATGTCCGGTTCGTTCCACATCCCGACCGACGTGACGTTGAAGTGACGCTGGAACCCCGTATGGACGGAATCATCGTTGTTCCACCCATCCTGACCGAGTCCGCTTGCGTTGACTGGCAAAACGATATCGTCGTGCATTTCGACGATAAAGTCGCTTATTTCGAAGGCGTTTATCCTCTGGAGTGCGGTGAAAAAATCTGGGCGATCCATCCCTACGAAATAAGCGACGTCCACTATTTCGAAAAGGTATTCAGGAAATTGTGGCACGAAGCGGGCGGTACAATTGTGGGCCATTTCAAGGAAGGTACTGTACCGCCCGATGCTGTTTTAAGGTCGCAGTGGCGCTCGGCTGAACTGGGAAGCGTTATTGTGGCGATTAACAAATACAGCAACAATGTCATGGCACGCCAGCTGTTGTTGACTCTGGGCGCCAATCGGGTCGGCAGCGGGGCCACTCCGGCAGAAGGTATTGAGGTGATTGAAAACTGGCTGGTGCAAAAGGGAATTTATGCAGAAGGATTGATCATTGAAAACGGGGCAGGTCTTTCACGGAAAGAAAAAATAACAGCCAGGACCATGGCGGAGATACTCATAAAGGCATTCGGATCTCCTGTTATGCCGGAACTCTTGGCATCCTTGCCGATTGCCGGTCGCGACGGTACGCTGTCGAAACGATTGCAGCATGACGAAATTGCAGGGAAAGCTCACATCAAAACCGGTGCGATCAAAGACGTCAGAGCACTGGCCGGTTATGTCCTCGCCAAAAGCGGCAAGCGTTACCTGATCGTTTGTCTGGTCAATCACAAGGACGCCGGATTGTCACGTCCGGTGTTGGATGAATTGCTGAGCTGGGCTTACGAAAACGGCTAAAAGCCGCGTCCATGAATGGCTAAAGCCAGGCTTTTGCAAAGTAGTAAATCGCCATGATGAGAAAGAAAATGGCAAGACCTCTTAAAAAGGTCGTCATCCATCCGGTTTTTTTGGGCTTCTGTTCTTGAGGCATGTCGATTTCCGTAGGGATAAAAAGTTTTTCCTGCTTTATCGTTACCCACACTGATCGGGAACTTCCTCCATTTTTCAGTCGGGTCGATTGACGTCGAAAGCCGGGAAAACAGACGAAATGAAATGTTACAACTGTTACCGTTGCAGTCTAGGTAGTTCAGGAAAGAAAGAGTTTAATGTAACTCATGAAGTTCACGAAGTGAAAAGGTGACCAAGATGAGAAAAATTAAGTTTCTTTCCGTTTTCAGTGTTATCGGTGCGACAGCCGGGCTTTGTCTTCTGTCAGGTTTTGCCCATGCCAGCCATGTGCACTGGTCGGTCAATGTCGGCGTTCCCGTCGTGACCGCCCCGGCTGTGGTCTATGCCGGCCCGACTGTACCCGTCGTGTCTGTGGTACGGACGGCTCCGGTCGTGGTTTATCCCCGTGCCACGCATGTGGTCGTTACCAAAGGTCCTGTACACTGGAGACACCATGCGAAAAGACACGTCCGTGATCGTCACCACAGATAACCGGCGTGTGGAAAACAACCGGTTCGCGTAAAAAAGCGGACCGGACGTTCGCAGGAAAACGGACAATTGTCGTTTTTTTGTTTCCGGAAGCGCCCGGTTCAGCATAACGCGTTCTTTTAAGTCGGCTTTTTTAACGATTTCTGACATATAATGAGACATCGTTTCAGGTTCCGGCATGTTGTTTATCCGGAATATTCCCGTTGACTTGTTATAAACCTTCTGACATAATTTGAAGTTTCTGCGGAGAGGTGGCCGAGTGGTTAATGGCAGCAGACTGTAAATCTGCCCTCTTACGAGTACGCTGGTTCGAATCCAGCCCTCTCCACCAAAGAATTGCAAGTTGAAGGTCAAGCGGATTGCGGGTGTAGCTCAATGGTAGAGCCGAAGCCTTCCAAGCTTAAGACGAGGGTTCGATTCCCTTCGCCCGCTCCATCCTTTATTTGCTTAGTTTTAGCTGCCCTTGTAGCTCAGTGGTAGAGCACTCCCTTGGTAAGGGAGAGGCCACGTGTTCAATCCACGTCAAGGGCACCACAGTTGTGATGGTCGTAAAGTGGGTGTGTTGCCCGTGGTGTCGGTTGTGGTCGGGGTATTCTCTTCATCAGTTAGGAGTTGAAAATGGCAAAGAGCAAGTATGAGCGGACGAAGCCGCACGTAAACGTAGGAACAATCGGTCACGTGGATCATGGAAAGACGACCCTGACGGCGGCGATAGCGACAGTGCTGTCGAAGA
>DBGFLV010000093.1:0-11590 GCA_048528425.1 Oxalobacter sp.
CATCAAGCACAGGAATTTTATTCTATTTTAAGGATGGAAATGCCACAAAACGCGACAAAAACCTGTTTCAGTGACAATAAAAGACACCTTGCCGATTTCCTTCCTGTGAACGAACGGGAATTTTGTTCTTTTCAGCAGCAGGCGAACGGGACGTCGGCTGATTTCGTCTGGTTACTGCTCGGTGAAAACCGGTTCTTCACGCACGCTTTGGTTACGTTTTCGAAATACCCGACATATAGCGTAAAAAGTTTTTCTCGAACTCGGCATTCACGCTGTCTGACCACCTGAATCTTTCGTTCAGAGAGAAAACGTCCGCTTCCGGACGCATTGTCTATATCGTCGAAAAAACAGAATAAAATTCGTTTAATTGATCCGCCTGAAACGCGCCGACCAGATTCGAGAATTCGTTAAAAAGGATGTGTCTGTACATGACGAAATAACGGTTGTCCAAATTGTGCAGATCTCTGTACTGATCGCCATGAACAGCATAAAGCAGGGGAAAAACCTTTCCCAACGTGTCGAGAAAATCGGGAATGCTGATTCGTTGAAACGCATTCAGACACCAGTGATTCATCTCCAGAATAACGACCGGTCGGTCACGTTCCAGGGTAGCCGTCAACCCCTGGAGAACGTCCAGTTCAAATCCTTCCACGTCGATTTTGACGAAATCAACCGTTTTTCGAGGGGGTGTAATGGAAGCCAGGTAAGTATCGCCTTTTCGGATGCTCACCTTTTCAACAGCGTATTCCGCCAGTGCCTGGACACGACTGGAAATAAAGCCCCCGGAACGGTTGTGACGATCGAATGTCAACGTCAGGTCTTCATCTTCTTTCCCCAACCCGACATTGTGCAGTTCGATATGGTCAAAACCGGAACTGGCAATGTTGGCTTTAAGAAATTCATAGGTTGACAGCGAAGGTTCAAAAGAAACGACTTTGTCCGCTAACTGCGCAAATAACAACGTGGTACAACCGATGTTGGCACCGACATCCAGGACCCGTCGCTTTCCATTGACCAGGGTGCAAAACAGTTTCGTCATATCCGGTTCGAAAGTGTCACCCATTTTTTTTAGATAGTCGTCGTCGGAACAAAGACGAAACGATCGGTCGTGGATTTGTACAGACCGACTATAACTTGTTGGGGTATCTTTCAATGAGGAAAAGGACATTTCAGACCTTGACAAATTGGTCGGGGTGAGAGGATTCGAACCTCCGGCCTCTACGTCCCGAACGTAGCGCTCTACCAGGCTAAGCTACACCCCGAATTGAACAGTGGAAGGCTCAATAATTTCTTTCCACTGAAAAGGCTGACAATTCTAGCAGAGATTCTTTGTATTGGCTACTGTTCAAAACAGACAAAGCGGCCGCGGCTTCATCAGCGGCCTGTCTGGCTTTCCGATAGGTGTACTCCAGGGCATCGCTGCCTTTTACAGCGTGTATGATTTCACGAAAATAATTTTCATCGGCTTTTTCAATACTCTTGCGCACTTGATCCCGCTGTTTTTCCGTAGCATGCTCCATCCAGTAGATCAACGGCAACGTCATCTTGCCTTCTTTCAAGTCGTTGCCGACGTTTTTTCCCATCACATCGGCGTCTCCCGCATAGTCCAGCATGTCGTCAATCAATTGAAAAGCCATGCCCAAAGAACGCCCGTAGTGTGCCGCTGCCTCGATTTCCTTCCCGGCGGCATTGGCCAACAAAGCTCCTAAAACAGATGAGGCTTCAAACAATTTAGCCGTTTTGGCATAAATGACCCGTCGGTATCGCTCTTCATTCATGTCGGCATTGCCGACATTCATCAGTTGCATGACTTCGCCCTCTGCAATGAGATTAGTGGCGTCGGCAAGCACACGCATCATCCGCATATCGTTTACGGATACCATCATTTGAAAAGCACGTGTATAAAGAAAATCTCCGACCAGAACGGAAGGCGCGTTGCCAAACAAGGCATTTGCACTAGGCAAGCCGCGCCTTAATTCGGATTCGTCGACCACATCGTCATGCAACAAGGTTGCAGTGTGGATAAATTCAATCGCTGCGGCAAGGATGTGATGTTCGTTTCCCCGGTACCCGAACGCTCCGGCCATCAACAAAACCAGTGTCGGCCGGATCCGTTTTCCACCTGCTCCAATGAGGTAATCGGCAATACGGCCGACTAGAGCAATGTCCGAATGCAACTGCTGACGAATGATGCGATCGACCGCGTCCAAATCTGCCCCGATCGGGAATGTCAATGTCTTGCCGGAGCTGTTATTCTTGTATGCATTCAAAGGATGTCCGTTTCGATAGAAGGAGACACAACGGTTGGGATTATACGATGAGAGCGTTTTTCAGGCTAACACCGCGGTGTTCGGAAATCGGCGTGAACCCTGAAGTCGCCCCTATCCCGACCCTTCCGTTTTGTCTTCTTTGTCGGAAAGCGACAGAGGCGATACCAACACTTTGTCCACGCGGTTTTTTTCCATGTCCATGACTTCGAAACGCCAGCCTATCGCATCGAAATGATCCGCCACAACCGGAATTCGCCCCAGCATGTACATGACAAAACCGCCGACCGTGTAAAACCGGTTTGTCTCCTCTCCCGGCAATTCCCGAGCGATTTTCAGTTCCGTTCGCAATTTTTCAATACTGACTTCGCCATTCACCAACCAAGAACCGTCTTCGCGCCGGGTCAGTTCGTTTTCTTCCGGCACTTCGGGAACCGAGTAATTACCCACAATAGCTGCAAGCACATCATTTAAAGTAGCGATGCCTTGCACTTCTCCATACTCGTCCACAATCAGCGCAAGTGAATTTCTCGTGTAACGGAAATTTTCCATTAACTGGATCGTACTGATTGTTTCCGGAACAAATAAGGGTTTCTGCAAAACCGTTTCGATATCTTCTACCGTGATGGAAGCACCGTTTAAGGTTTTCTTCAGCAAGTCACCCACGCGCAGTACGCCGAGAATATGCAACAACCCGTTTCTGCAAACGATCAGTCGGGTATGTTCGGTTGAAACGATCTGATTACGCAGGACATCGATCGGACTTTGCACATCGACAAACGCCAGTTCATGCCGTGGGGTCATGATCTCGGCTACCGATTGCTGATCCAGCCTTAAAACGTTGGAAACGATTTCCTGTTCGCCCTGATGAAAAATTCCGGCCTGGGTTCCCTGCCCCATCAGCGCGTTAATCTCGTTATCACTAATAGGCGGTTCGTTACTTTTTTTGACGCCTGAAAACCGGAGAAGCGTTTCACTCGATTTTGCCAATAACCAGACCAGAGGACGCGCCACCCTTTCCAGCCAGTTCAAGGGACGCGCTGTCACGCTTGCCAATCTTTCCGGGGCCAGCAAAGCCAGGCTCTTCGGCACCAGTTCCCCCACCACCACAGTAAAGTAAGTCAGCGCCACGACCGTCACTGTCAGCGCGATACCTCTTGAATAAGGGGCGACGTAAGGGATTTCGTTCAACCACTTGGCCAGGGGTACCGAAAGCGCGTCCTGTCCGATGGCACCGCTCAAAATCCCGATGGAGGTGATACCTACCTGAATCGTCGACAAAAAACGGGAAGGAGACTGCATCAGTTCCAGCGCTTTTCTGGCGCCTTTACTGCCCTGTTCCGACAGACTCTGCAAGCGGACTTTCCGAGACGATACCAGGGCGATTTCCGTCATGGCAAAAACACCGTTCAACAACGTCAGCAACACCAGCAAGCCGATGTCTGTCAGGAAAGCATCCATGTGTCGATTCCATCGTTTCAAACAGACATATGGTACAGCAAATGCATGAGACAGGAAGGCAGGATACGGATTTGCTTGAGAAAGATTAACTGGTTAAAAAAGTCAGGAACGCCAGGCTACTGATGGCAGAAACCGCTTGACCGCATTCATGATTTCCTCAGAAACCGGCCGGCTGCGGCGACGGGTTTCGTCCCGGCACGGCTGCAATATCATGTGATCGGCTCCGAGTTCGGCCAATTGCCGCGCCATTTTTTCTGCCCGTTCCACCGTGAAAAACTGGGGATCGACGGTACAGCGCAATTCGTGAGGTTTCCGGAAATCCAAAATGTGACGTAACGATTCCCGCGTGCGCCAGCCGTTCCCTCCGCCCGTAACGACTTCATACTCATCGAACGGCGCCTTGATATCCAGTCCGATCCACTCCACCAAAGGCAGTACTTTTTTTAGTCTGTCGGGATAGACACCAGACGTGTGCAACGCTACGTCAAAACCGTTTTGACGAACTTGTCTTATGGCGTCCCCCAGTTGCCGTTGCAATAAAGGCTCGCCGCCGCTGAAAACGATTCCTTCCAGTAAACCGCTTCTCGTTTTCAGCCAGGTCACGATATCGTTCCAGGAATGTCTACCGTGTCCGTCAGCCGGCAGCAAATGGCGATTGTGGCAGTAGACACAATGCCAAGGACAGCCCTGACAGAAAATGACGGCCGCCAACCGGCCGGGGAAATCAATCGTCGTAAACGGTGTGATCCCTCCGACCTGAAGGGTGACGTTATCGAGTGCAATCACACTTCTTGTCCGAATCGGAAATAGCGGATTCGACAAAGTGAACCCGGTCTCGGTGTTCACTTTGCTTTCCCGGGTTGAATTCAGAAACAGGGCGATGATAGCCCATGACACGTGTCCAGACTTCACAACGCTGTCTTTTTTCCTGAGGTAATTGCGATTTATCCATTTTTCATCCTTTCGTTAAAATCAATCAGTTTGCTTCTTTTGCCATTTCTGCCATCAGTTCTTCATCACAAACCGGACAGAATTCATGCTCACCTGCTAAATAACCGTGTTTGGGACAAATGGAAAAGGTCGGGGTGATAGTCAAGTAAGGCAATCTGAAACGGCTTAACGCTGTTTTTACCAGTTTCCGGCACGCTTCAGCTGAAGAAATCTGTTCCTGCATGTAGAGATGGAGAACCGTTCCACCGGTATAACGGATCTGCAAGTCATCCTGACACTGCAATGCCTCAAACGGATCGTCGGTAAAACCGACTGGCAATTGGGACGAATTCGTGTAATAAGGATGATCCGGCGTACCGGCTTGAACAATTCCAGGATAGCGTTTCCTGTCTTCACGCGCAAAACGGTAAGTCGTGCCTTCGGCAGGTGTCGCTTCTAAATTGTAGAGACTGCCGGTCTCTTCCTGATAGTTTTTCATTCGTTCCCGGAGATGATCCAGCAAACGCACGGCCATGTCATGGCCGAATTCCGTCGTGATGTCGTCCTCGTCACCGGTAAAATTGCGAATCATTTCGTTAATTCCGTTGACGCCGATCGTCGAAAAGTGATTGCGCAATCTGCCCAGATAACGACGGGTATACGGGAAAAGACCGTCGTCCATCAGACGTTGAACCACTTTGCGTTTGATTTCCAAACTGTCCTTGGCCAGATCAGCCAAGTGATCAAGACGGGCAAACAAGGCCTTTTCGTCTCCCTTGAACAGAAAACCAAGCCGAGCGCAGTTAATCGTCACGACACCGATTGACCCCGTCTGTTCGGCTGAACCGAACAGGCCGTTACCCCGTTTTAACAATTCTCTGAGATCCAGTTGCAAACGACAGCACATGGAGCGCACCATGTTCGGCGAAAGGTCAGAATTTAAAAAATTCTGGAAGTAAGGCAAGCCGTATTTTGCCGTCATGGCAAAAAGTCGCTCTGCATTTTCCGATTCCCATGGAAAATCCGGCGTGATGTTATAGGTCGGGATCGGGAAAGTAAACACCCTGCCGCGCCGGTCTCCTGCCGTCATCACTTCAATGTAAGCGCGGTTCAACATGTCCATCTCTTCCTGCAATTCGCCGTACGTAAATGGCATGGACCGGCCGCCGATCACCGGTACCTGGTCACGAAGGTCTTCAGGACAAACCCAGTCGAAAGTCAGATTGGTAAAAGGAGTTTGGGTACCCCAGCGCGAAGGCACATTCAGGTTGTAAATGAATTCCTGCATGTGCTGGCGGACTTCTTCGTACGACAAGCCGTCATTCCGGACAAACGGGGCGAGATAGGTATCGAACGAACTGAACGCTTGCGCACCGGCCCATTCGTTTTGCAACGTACCCAGGAAATTGACCATCTGGCCCAGCGCCGTGGAAAAATGTTTCGGCGGATCGGCTTCCGGTTTACCCGGTACTCCGTTGAATCCTTCATACAGGAGCTGTCTTAAAGACCAGCCTGCACAATAACCGCATAACATGTCCAGATCGTGAATGTGATAGTCCGCATCCCGGTGGGCCTGCCCGATCTCGGGAGGATATACGTGGCTTAACCAGTAGTTGGCCGTGACTTTGCCGGCCACGTTCAGGATCAGGCCACCCAACGAATAGCCTTGATTGGCATTGGCCTGTACGCGCCAGTCGGCCCGGTCGACGTACTCTTCAACAGAAGAAGCCACATCGACCAGGGTTCTTTTGTCCTGTCTTAAACGATGACGTTGATCCCGATAAGTCGCGTAAGCCCGGAACGTTTTGGTATGATTGGCGTCCACCAGCATTTGCTCGACGACGTCCTGTACCTGTTCGACTGTCGGTGGCGCACCCACAAAACGATGACGCAACACTTTCAGGGTTCGCTGCGTCAAAAGCTGTGCTTCATCTTCGCCGAAATCGCCCGTCGCTCTTCCCGCTTTGGTTAACGCGACCGTAATTCGTTTGGCGTCGAACGGAACTTCAGCTCCGTCACGCTTGATAATCCGTTGCGGTAAAGGAGGCAACACAGACGGGGCAGGCAAACCGGCCTCCTCGTCAAGGACGGCATTTTCTTCCGCTTTCATTCAATACCTCAGTATCTTTCGGCAGGGCCCGGAAAGAAAACGAATCGCCGGCACCTTGACGGAAAGACCGATAAGGGCGGAATGTTATTCCAGCAGAGACAGTTTTCCTTCAGGGCACCCCGCCCTGTTGTGGGGAAATGATCGTAATGGCAGGTCTCCTGGCTTGCGGATGGTCGCAATACTTCTCCCTTCCCGGTTTCCCAGTGGATAAACAGACGTATCACTACCGCTTACAGTTGCGGGGGCAGCTTCGGAATGGGTCATGGACATAACCGAATTCCCTTTTCATCCTTCACGGAACCATTACCCGATCAGTATAGCCTAACTCAAGAAATCATGCAGTTCATTCCGCTTCACCCGAAACCGCCTGTTTCCGATTGACCGTGCCGATCCGTTTTCATTTTAACCGGCTTGTTTTTCGGGAAAACGAGCGAAATCAAACCTGTTTCTATCAGAGGCACCATAATGAAAACAGAAAAGGGAAATAAAAGCGGAAATTTCCTATTTTTTGGAAGATTATCGGTTAAGATAAAGGAGTCTAGGTTTCATGTGACTCGTCCAATCCGGCGAACACTGCCGACCGGCTGACCCATAGCCGGACTTTCAGCCTTGTTCATCTCGTATGTGACTTTACTGGTTGATACGGTACGCGTCGTCAGCGTGGTCTTTTTCGACTTGAAGGTGACTCTATGCCGTTTACCATTTCCATCATCATCAGTACCCACAATTCTCCGGAATGGTTACAGAAAGTTTTATGGGGTTACGAGAACCAGAACTACAAGCATTTTCAACTGCTGATCGCAGACGACGGTTCAGATGAACGTACTCGTGAAATTATCGAACGCTACAAAACGGTTTCCGGCATGGAGATCATTCATCTCTGGCATCCCCGCAGCGGTTGCCAGAAAAGTCGCATGTTAAACCAGGCCGTCATGTGTGCCAGCGGTGACTACCTTATCTTTACGGAAGACAACTGCATTCCACGTTACGATTTCGTCCGCACCCATGCCTTGAATGCACGACCGAACCATTTCCTTTCCGGCGGTCACAGCAAATTGCCCATGTGTTGCAGCAAACAAATCGGAGAAGAAGAGATTCTGTCCAATGACGCTTTCAACATCATGTGGCTTCAGGCACACGGTTATCCGACGTATGCCAAAAAACTCCGTCTCATCGCCAAATGGCCCTTCAACACATTGCTGAACCTTATTCCCACCGAAAACAGATGGAACGGTCACAACGCTTCCGGCTGGAAAAGCGACATCGTCAAAGTTAACGGCTTTGACGAACGCATCATGGAAGGAGGCGAAGACCTCGAAATCGGCGATCGTTTGAAGCACGCCGGAATCAAGCCAAAAAGAATACGTTATTCAGCCGTGTGTGTTCACTTGTCGCACGATTTCGGTTTTGACGACAACCTCGTCACTGATACCACCCGTGACATCCAGAATCAGACGAAATTGACGAACAGTTGCTATACCGATTTCGGCATCATCCGGCAACGGCCCCAGTAACAGACACCAGGCCGCCAATCAGGTTCATACCAGATCGTCCAACACACGCCGACGAAATTTCACCCCCAGTTCGTCCGCAATAGCCTGGCAGGCTGCGATGTCAACCCCCGGCAGGCCATCAATGGCGGTAACAGTCACGTCCGCTCCTGCCTCCCTGGCACTTCGAATGAATTCCAGAACTGACGCATAACTGCCGGCATGCTTGGGACGACAGTGACGATTGTAAGTGTCTTCGTCCTGTGCGTTAAGCGAAACGGAAATGGACGGAATGACTGCGGCCAGTTCCGGCGCTACATCGCGACCGTTAATCAGGTTGCCCAGTCCATTGGTGTTCAACCGTAACCGTGCTCCCTTTGCGCGCAGGCGTCGGGCGACTTCCAGCACAACGTCCAGACGCATCGTTGATTCGCCCATTCCGCAAAACACGACTTCCTTGTAGTCCATCGGGTTCCCTGCCGCGTCAACCAACTCGTCGGCTGAAGGGTTGTGATGCAAACGCATGTCGTATTCTTTGACAGACCACTGTCCATTGAATTTGGGACAAAAAGCACACCTCAACACACCACACCGGTTGGTGACATTAAGATAACGACTGCCGTGCAGTGTATAACCGACTGTATCCTTGTAATCTTCCGAATCCGACATAAAAAATCCCGCTGTGTACGATGAAACAAACCAACAGGCTGCTTCATTAGGAAGTGCCCATAAACCAGCTGACCAGTATCATGGCAATACCGACATTGACAGTAATGTTCAACTTCGGAGCGACTTTTCCCTTGGCCCTCAGAAAATTCACCAGTGCCCACGAAGTCCACAACATCAGTTCTCCCGCTCCCCGAAACATCTCCACATTGGTCTGCGCAAGATAAATGCGGTAGATTCCTTGTAACGCCAACAAAAAACAAAGCGCAGCAAGTGTGAAACGGACACTTCTTTTATTGAAAAACTGCCAGAAAGCATCCATCTGTGGCCTCCTACAATACGTTCACGACAGACGTCAGCTCGTGACGCCGATCCGAACAGTCAGGTTGTTTACTTGGCTATTCTACCGTGACGGACTTGGCCAGATTGCGCGGTTTGTCAACATCCGTACCTCTTACCAGAGCGGTATGGTAAGCCAACAACTGCAAGGGAATCACATGCAGAATCGGCGACAGCAAACCGTAATTTTCGGGCATTCGTATGACATGAATTCCTTCTTCGGAAACGATCTTCGTGTCCGAATCGGCAAACACGTAAAGTTGTCCTCCACGGGCACGCACTTCCTGCATGTTCGACTTCAGTTTTTCCAGCAAGTCGTTTTTCGGGGCAATCGTAACAACGGGCATTTTGTCAGTTACCAACGCCAGTGGACCATGCTTTAATTCACCGGCCGGATAGGCTTCCGCATGAATGTAAGAAATTTCTTTCAGTTTGAGTGCACCCTCTAAAGCTATGGGATAGTGAATACCTCTTCCCAGAAAAAGCGCATCGTCATGACGTGAAAACTCTTCTGCCCAGGCAATGATTTGCGGTTCTAGCGCCAAGACGGCAGAAACGGCTGCGGGCAGATGGCGAAGGGACTTCATGTGTTCCGCTTCGTGCTCGGGACGCAAGCGACCGTGTATTTTGGCTATCGTCAACGCCAACAGGAACAGGGCCGTTAATTGGGTCGTGAACGCCTTGGTCGACGCCACACCGATTTCCACACCGGCCCGGGTAATGTAAGCAAGCACACACTCTCTTACCATCGCACTGGTTGCGACATTGCAAATGGTAATGGAATGGTTCATGCCCAGATTTTGGGCATGTCGTAATGCCGCCAGGGTATCGGCAGTCTCGCCACTTTGGCTGATGGTGACCACCAGCCTGTTTTTACCGGGAACGCTGTCGCGGTAGCGGTACTCGCTGGCAATTTCGACTTCAACGGGAATTTTCGCAATCGACTCCAGCCAGTACTTGGCCGTCAGACCGGCATAGTAACTCGTTCCGCATGCCAAAATTAAAACCGAATCCGTATTTTGCAATATCGAATACGCTTTTTCACCAAACAAATCCGGCGTGATCGTTTCAAGCCCTTGCAGGGTGTCCGATATCGCTCGGGGCTGTTCGAAAATTTCCTTTTGCATGAAGTGCCGATAAGGTCCCAGTTCGGACACACCGGAATAGACACTGACAACCCGCACTTCACGTTTGGCGGCTTTGCCCCCGGCATCGTAAACAGTGCAATGGGTCAACTGAATATCGGCCACATCCCCTTCTTCAAGGTAAATGATACGATTTGTCGTTCCGGCCAGGGCTAACGCGTCGGAAGCAAGAAAATTTTCATGTTCACCCATTCCGACGACCAGTGGGGAACCTTTACGGGCCCCTACCATCCGGTCAGGCTCGTCACGGCAAATGACAGCAATGGCAAACGCACCCCGCAGACGGAGCGTGGCCAGCTGAACTGCTTTCAACAGATCGCCCTGATAATAACCGTCGATCAGATGAGCAATGACCTCTGTATCGGTCTGGCTGGAGAAAACGTACCCTTGCAATTTCAATTCTTCCCGCAATTCAGCGTGGTTCTCGATAATTCCGTTATGAACCAAAGCAATTCGCCGGCCGGAAAAATGCGGATGAGCATTACGAGTGGTCGGTGCGCCATGCGTTGCCCATCGGGTATGGGCAATTCCCAGAAAACCGGAAAGATGCTGACTGTTCACCTGTTTTTCAAGCTCGGCGACCCGGGCCGTACTTCTCGACCGCTCCAAATGGCCGTCTGTACACAAAGCGATTCCGCAGGAATCATATCCCCGATATTCCAGTCTTTTCAAACCTTCGAGCATAACAGGAACCACATTACGCCGGGCAACCACGCCAACAATACCGCACATGAAAAACCTCGTTTAAACTAGGACACAACAGCAAGTTCGTATGACAAACCGGCATAATCGCTTTCCCTGCCATCCAAATCTGCACAAATAAAGTCGCTTCAGATTCTAGCCTATCACAAGAGTTATCACCCCGCTTGCCTAAAAGGAAGAAAAAAGCACAGTGTCCGATTTGTCATCCCTATTTTATGCCGAAAAAAAACACACCAGCAAAGCGGTGTGTTAAATGTCTTTCAACAAAGCTCACAGGGCCGGTTGAACCGGCCCCGTAAACCCAACCTGTTAGAACTTGTGGGTGATACCGATCTGAACGCCGGTTACGCTGTCGTCATCGTAACCGTAGAAGTTCGCGATCTGTTCGTCTTCGAAGTCATTGTAGGCTACGACACCGTAGATCGACGTCCGTTTGGACAGATCGTAGGTGTAACCGATAGCGTATTTCTTCAGATCCTT
>DBGFLV010000094.1:0-6984 GCA_048528425.1 Oxalobacter sp.
AAATTGAAATAATAAGACCTTCTTTTCATTGAATTTTACACCTTCTTCCCGATCAACTTGCGAGCATCACTGGTATGTCAACGGATAATTGCGATAAAAACCCGGTTTCTTTTGAAGAAGCCATGACTGAACTAGGTCAACTGGTCACCCAACTGGAAGCCGGGGAACTCTCGCTGGAAATGTCGATCGACGCTTACAAAAGAGGAGTGGAACTGATCCGGTATTGTACGGCCCAGCTGGACAAGGTCGAAAAACAGGTCAAAATCCTGGACGGAGAACTGTTGAAACCCTTTTCACCGACCAGTGCAGATGGAATCGACCATGAATGACGCTTTTGCGACATGGATGAAATCGGTTCAGACTATTACCGAAGAAACGCTGTCCGATTGGCTTCCCGCCGAAAACCATTTTCCGGAAACCTTGCACGAAGCGATGCGTTATGCGGTCTTGGATGGTGGCAAGCGGATACGTCCCCTGCTGGTTTTCGCCACCGGTGCCTTGTTTGACGCCCCTGTTTCCGTTGTAGCCCGGGGTGCTTGTGCCGTCGAAATGATTCATGCTTATTCGCTGATCCACGACGATATGCCGTGCATGGACAACGATGTGTTAAGACGCGGTAAACCGACCGTTCACGTCCGGTTTGGCGAAGCCACGGCCCTTTTGGCCGGAGACGCTCTCCAGGCACAGGCTTTTATCGTCTTGTGCGACGGGGAAGATGATCCGGAATTACGTATCAGAAGACTTCGCATTCTGTCTGAAGCAGCCGGTTCCCGCGGCATGTGCGGAGGACAGGCCATTGATCTGGCCAGCGTCGGCAAAAGTCTTTCCCTCGGGCAACTGGAACAAATGCACCGCTTGAAAACCGGCGCCCTTTTGAAGGCTTCCGTTATGCTGGGAGCTTGGTCGGCAAAACGACTCGCTCCGAACGAAATTCGGGCCCTGGAAAATTACGCAGACGCCATCGGCCTCGCTTTTCAAGTGGTCGACGACATACTAGATGCGACAGCCGATTCGGCAGCGCTGGGGAAAACAGCCGGAAAAGACGCCAGCGATCATAAACCGACTTATGTCAGTTTGCTGGGCCTGGACACATCACACGAACTGGCTAAAAAACTGTGCCGAAAAGCGCAGGCTGCCGTGGTACCTTTCGGTAAAAAAGCCGAACGGCTGCGTGACCTCGCCGATCTGGTCGTGTACCGGAAAAAATAATGAAATTGCTGACTACCTTAAACAGTCCTGCGGACTTGCGCAAATTGCAAAAATCGCAGCTTGCTGAACTGGCTGTCGAACTGCGCGACTACATTATCCAGTCCGTTTCCAAAACGGGAGGTCATCTGTCGTCCAATCTGGGCACCGTAGAACTGGCCATCGCACTGCATTATGTTTTCGATACGCCGACCGATCGTCTGATCTGGGACGTCGGTCATCAAAGTTACGCCCATAAAATCCTGACCGGCCGACGCGAACAGATGAACACACTGCGGCAATTAAACGGGATCTCCGGGTTTCCGAAACGCGATGAAAGCGAATACGACGCTTTCGGCACTGCCCATTCCTCGACTTCCATTTCAGCTGCACTCGGCATGGCACTGGCCGCAAAGTTGAAAAACGAAAATTATTATTCTGTTGCCGTGATCGGTGACGGGGCCATTACTGGCGGCATGGCTTTTGAAGCCATGAACAACGTCGGTATTTACGACGACATCAACATGCTGGTTGTCCTGAATGACAACGACATGTCCATTTCCCCTCCTGTCGGTGCGTTAAACCGGTACTTTGCCCGTTTGATGTCCGGAAAATTTTACGCGGCTGCCAAAAATGTCGGCAAAACCGTTTTGCCCGGTCCCATGCGGGAAATTGCCAAACGTTTCGAAGAACACGCCAAGGGCTTCATTGCGCCTGCCACCCTGTTTGAAGAATTCGGTTTCAATTATGTCGGACCGATTGACGGACACGATTTGGGATCGCTTGTTCCTACGTTGGAAAATCTGAAAGAACGTAAAGGCCCTCAGTTTCTTCACATTGTCACCAAAAAAGGACACGGCTACAAACTGGCTGAAGCCGACCCCATTCTTTATCACGGCCTTGGCCGATTCAGTCCCGAAGAAGGTATCAAACAGGTTCCGGCCGTTAAACCGACTTATGCCGACGTCTTCGGAAACTGGTTGTGTGACATGGCTGACCATGACAAAAGACTGATCGGTATTACCCCTGCCATGAGGGAAGGTTCGGGAATGGTCGAATTTGCAAAAAAATATCCCGACCGTTTCTTTGATGTAGGTATTGCAGAACAACACGCCGTGACTTTTGCCGCGGGTCTTGCGTGCGAAGGCTTTAAACCGGTTGTCGCCATTTACTCGACTTTTCTGCAGAGAGCCTACGACCAGTTGATTCATGACGTCGCCTTGCAAAATCTGGACGTGACTTTCGCACTGGATCGGTCGGGACTGGTCGGTGCCGACGGAGCGACCCATGCCGGAAATTACGATTTAGCTTACTTGAGGTGTATTCCGAATATGGTGGTCATGGCACCGGCCGATGAAAACGAATCCTGGCAAATGCTGACCACCGCTTTCCTTTATAATGGGCCGGCGGCAGTACGTTACCCACGCGGAGCAGGAAGCGGGAAAGTGGTGAGAAAAGAGCAGGTTTGCCTGCCGCTCGGCAAGGGTGAAATTCTGCGAAGGGGAAAAAACGTCGCCATTTTAGCGTTTGGAACTATGGTAGCGCCGAGTTTGGCAGCTGGCGACGCTTTGAACGCCACCGTCGTCAACATGCGTTTCGTCAAACCGATCGACAAGACGTTAATCCTTGACATTGCACGAACACACCATGCGCTGGTTACTGTGGAAGAAGGGACTGTTTGCGGTGGAGCAGGTTCCGCCGTTTTGGAAACGTTGGCAGAAGAAAAAGTGACGAATCCGGTACTTCTTCTGGGATTGCCGGACAAATTTATCGACCACGGTGACGTAAAACAGTTACTGGCCATGCACAAATTAGATAAAAATGGCATCATGACGTCTATCCAGGAACGTTTCGGAAAGCCGGACTGTCCCGGTAAAGACTGATCTTTGCCTGCCGGTATCCGTTTTATAAGGTTTAACAATGAACTTCAGAGATCCACACTCTTTTGAATGCAACTGGGACGATTGTTCAAACATCAGCACAATGCTAACCAGTTCATCGGTCACCAAAATGAATTCTGACACTCTTTCCATCCCAGACGTTCAAAGCAGTCCGGATACCAGACACATCGTCATTCAAAAAGTCGGGGTCAAAGGAGTGCGTCATCCTCTTCGTCTCCAGACACAAGACGGCGTCCAGGCCACTGTCGGGACGTGGAATATGTATGTGCGCCTGCCTGAGCAGAAAAAAGGCACCCACATGTCTCGTTTTATCGCGTTGCTGGAAGAATTCACCCAATCGGATTCCGCACCTTTGAACTGTGACGTCTTCAGTCGCCTTATCCGCGACATGTTGTGTCGATTGGACGCCGAATCCGGTCGTATCGAAGTGTCTTTTCCTTTCTTCATGACCAAAGCGGCGCCTGTTTCAGGTGTCAAAAGCTTGATGGACTATGAGGTCGGATTGGCGGGCGAAATGAAAAAAGGGGAAATCGAGATCACTCAGACAGTCAAGGTACCGGTGACCAGCTTGTGTCCCTGTTCCAAGGAAATTTCCGCTTACGGAGCCCATAACCAGCGTTCCCACATCACCGTCAAAACGCTTGTCCAGGACGATTTACCGATAGAAGAATTGATCACTCGAATCGAAGCACAGGCTTCTTGCGAACTGTTTGGTTTGTTGAAACGGCCCGACGAAAAATATGTAACAGAACACGCTTACGATAATCCGAAATTCGTCGAAGACCTGGTGCGTGACGTCGCCTGTATGCTAAATGCCGATCAGCGTATTCTCGCCTATACGCTGGAAGCGGAAAATTTCGAATCCATCCACAATCATTCTGCTTACGCTTGTATCGAATTCGACAAACGCGTCGGTTAACGTCTCATTTTTTCCAAAAGACGTCCGAACGTTTTTCAAGCTGGTTAGCCAAACGAGCGTACACGAAAAGAAGGTCGGACAAGCGATTCAGATAGCGCTGCAAAACAGGGGATATGTCTTCCGTTCGTCCCAGCGCCACAATACTGCGTTCAGCCCGTCGACAGACACTTCTGGCTAGGTGGAGCAAAGCAGCCGTTCGTGAACCGCCCGGCAATATGAACTCTCGCAACGGCAGCAACTTTTCATTTCGAAAACAAATCCATTCTTCCAGACGGATCACCCGTTCCTCATCAATCAGCGCATGCTTACCCAGCGCCAGTTCACCTCCCAGATTGAACAGTTCATTCTGGACAATTTGCAATTCGGCATTCATGTCGGTGACTTCATTTTCACTGATAACCAAACCGATTATCGAATTCAATTCGTCCACGTCACCGATCGCAACGATGCGCAAACTATCTTTAGGCACACGGCTGCCATCGGCCAGCCCCGTCTCTCCGCGGTCTCCCGTCCTGGTCACTACTTTCGAAATGCGATGGCCCACTTTTCCACTCCGGCAAAAAATACTGAATAAAAACTTACGGATAAAATAAAATAAACCTTTTACCAAACGAACTTCATTATGCCGCAATCCGAACCGACGTCCCTGACCCTTATCCAGCCCGATGACTGGCACCTTCATTTGAGAGACGGTGATGCTTTGAATTCAACCGTTTTGCAAGCTGCCCGTCAATTCAGACGAGCCATCATCATGCCGAACTTGCGTCCTCCGGTGACCACGACAGACAGTGCCATCCAATATCGCGAGCGTATATTAAGCGCTTTGCCCGACAACCTGGCGTTTGAACCGTTAATGACCTTGTATCTGACCGACAGGACACAACCGGATGAAATAAAGCGTGCCCGGGAAAGTGGCATCGTTCACGGCGTGAAATTGTATCCGGCCGGTGCCACGACCAACTCGGACGCCGGCGTGACTTCTCTCGACAACTGCATGAAAACCCTGGAAGAAATGCAAAAGCAGGGCATGCCCCTCTTGATGCACGGTGAAGTCACTGACCCCAACGTCGACATTTTCGACCGGGAAGCGGTCTTTATCGAGCGTATACTCATTCCGCTGCGTCGAAAACTGCCCGGCCTGAAAATGGTTTTCGAACACATTACGACGCAGGAAGCTGCAGAATACGTTGCCACGGCAGAAGGCCACATCGGTGCCACCGTAACCGCACACCACCTTCTTTTCAATCGGAACAGCCTGTTTGCCGGTGGAATCCGTCCACACTATTACTGCCTTCCCATACTGAAACGCGAAAAAAACCGGCAAGCTCTTTTGAAAGCCGTCTCCCAAAAGAACACCCGCTTTTTCGCCGGAACGGACTCGGCTCCCCATCCCAAAAACGCCAAGGAAAACGCTTGCGGATGTGCAGGCTGTTACACGGCATTGCACGCGCTCGAACTTTATGCACAGGCTTTTGAAGAAATTGGTGCACTCGACCAACTGGAAACGTTTACCAGTCTTAACGGGGCAGCGTTTTATCAACTGCCCGTTAACCGCAACAAAGTGACCCTGATCAGGAAAAACTGGTCTATTCCTGACAGTCTCCCCTTCAAAGATACCGAAGTGGTTCCTCTGATGGCAGGCGAAACCCTGCACTGGAAACGTCAATAAAAAAACCGCGCTTTTAGCGCGGTTTTTTACGCCCCAATGGGTTACTTCATGGATTCTTTCAATTTTTCACGATAAGCTTCCATGTCGGCAATCGGTGCCTGCGCTACTCCCGAATCCATAGCAGCTTGCGCAACAGCGGGCGCTACCGTCCACAACAGACGAGGATCAAACTGCATCGGAATCAGATAATCCGGACCGAATTGGAATTTCTTGTTGTACATCGCTTCCAGTTCAGCGGGAACTTCTTCTTCCGCTAAACCGGCAATAGCACGCAGTGCAGCCAATTCCATTTCGCGATTGATTGTCGTGGCCCGGCAATCCAGCGCACCCCGGAAAATATAAGGAAAGCACAGTGAATTGTTGACCTGGTTCGGATAATCGGAACGACCGGTTGCAACGACCGCATCCTTACGAATGTCGTGGACAACCTCCGGCAGGATTTCCGGAATCGGATTGGCCAACGCCAGAATAACAGGACGATCTGCCATTTTACTCACCATTTCCGGTTTCAACACGTTTCCGGCAGACAATCCCAGAAAAACATCTGCATCGGGAATGACATCCATCAGCGTACGAGCGGACGTATCCTGTGCATACTTTTCCTTGTCCGGATCCATCAGTTCCGTACGGCCTTTATAGACGACCCCGGCAATGTCGGTTACCCAGATGTTCTTCAGCGGAAAACCCATATCGACCAACAACTCAAGGCAACCCAAAGCCCCGGCTCCTGCTCCCGAAACGACCAGTTTGCAATCTGAAATGTCCTTACCTACCACTTTCAAGGCATTCACAATAGCGGCGCCTACAATAATAGCGGTTCCATGCTGATCGTCATGAAAAACCGGTATGTTCATCCTTTCCCGCAATTTTCTTTCAATGTAGAAACATTCTGGCGCACGGATGTCTTCCAGGTTGATACCTCCAAAAGTCGGCTCAAGGGAAGCGATGATGTCACACAGCTTGTCAGGATCCAGTTCGTCAATTTCCAGATCAAACACATTGATACCGGCGAATTTCTTGAAGAGGACGCCTTTTCCTTCCATGACCGGCTTGGAAGCCTGCGCCCCGATATTGCCGAGACCTAAAACAGCAGTACCGTTGGATATGACGGCAACTAGATTGCCCTTGGTCGTGTAGATATAAGCGTCTTCGGGATTAGCATGGATAGCTTCACAAGCACACGCGACACCCGGCGTGTAGGCAAGTGCCAATTCGTTCTGGTCTCTTACCTGTTTCGTCGGAACGACGCTGATTTTTCCGGGAATAGGAAAACGGTGGAAAGCAAGAGCGTTTTTTTTCAACAACTCTTT
>DBGFLV010000095.1:0-7336 GCA_048528425.1 Oxalobacter sp.
TCGGAAGCCGAAGCGGAACCGATGTTGACCAGCACGACCATCGGAACGTTTTTGATCTGGGGCGGCAGTTTTGCCAGAGGATCATTGATCGTTCTGCCAGCGTAGTATTCCGGACGGGCGTAAAAAGCCGCCTGCGATTCCGGCAACTGGCCGTTAGTTGACACGACCAGCGCATCTTTCGGCAAAAAGATGGACGCCACACCAATGGCTCCCGGGAGAAGACCACCCGGATCGTTCCTCAAGTCGAGAACGACTCCCTTGAGGTTCGGGTTTTGGGCATAGATCCGGTTGATGTGGTTGACCAGATCTTCAACCGTCGGTTCTTGGAACTGAGCGACTCGCAACCAGGCATAACCGGGTTCGACGATCTTCGACTTGACGCTTTTGACCTGGATTTCTTCCCGGGTCAGGGTCATGACGATAGGCTTGATTACATTTTTGCGGGCAATCGTCAGCGTGATCTGGGTGTTGGGATCGCCCCGCATGATCTTGACTGCTTCGTCTAACGACTTGCCCTTGACCGAAACACCGTCCAGTTTGGTAATCAAGTCACCCGGCTTGATACCGGCGCGATAGGCAGGAGTGTCTTCAATGGGAGAAATTACCTTGATATAGCCGTCTTCCATGCCGACTTCAATACCCAAGCCACCGAAACGGCCCTGGGTCCCTTCCTTCAGTTCCTGCAACGCTTTTTTGTCCAGATAGGCGGAATGCGGGTCCAGCGACGACACCATGCCTGAGATGGCTTCCGTCAACAGTTTTTTATCTTCAACCGGTTCGACGTAGTCGGTTTTGATCAGACCGAACACATCTGCCAATTGCCGCAATTCTTCGAGCGGCAACGGCGCAGTTTGTTTCTGCGCACTGGCGGAAAACTGGACAGTGGCGGCCGCGCCGACCACAATACCAATCCCGACCAACAGCATGTTCCGAAATTTGTTACCCATGTATCACCTTATCCAGTCTAAAGGATTCAAGGCACGTCCATTGTGCCGTATTTCGAAGTATAACCCGGTTTCCGCATTCTCACCGGTGTTGCCCGCACCGGCGAGAACGTCGCCGGAAGCGACATTATCACCTACCCGTTTCAGAAGAGATTGCGCATTGCCATAAATCGTCATGTATTGATTGCCGTGGTCGACAATCATCAGATTGCCGAAACCCCTTAAAAAGTCGGCGAAGACGACACGGCCGCCAGCGACGGCGTGTACGGGAGCGCCGGGCGAGGTTCTGATGAAAATGCCTTTCCAGCTGGGACCGTCCGCACGTTTCATGCCGTAACGGGCCGTTAAGGTACCAGAAACCGGCATCTTCAGCCGTCCCCGCATTCGGCCGAAGGCGCTGGCGGTATCGACAGGTTCGTAAGGCGCTTCTTTTACTCGGTCTGCTTCGGTTTCGCGCCGTACAACGGCCGGTTTCTTGCCCTGTTTGATTTGTCCGGCCTGTTTTCGGGTTTTCTGTTCGGCAAGTCGTTGAGCGGCTCTTTTTTCGGTCGCTTTGCGTTGTGCTTCAATGGCTTTCGATAAGCGGTCGACCAATCCCGACAGGCGTTTTTCATCTTTTTCCAGTTGCTCGGCCTGTTTTTTCTGCACATTCAGCTTGTCGGCCAACCGGGCCACCAAAACAGCGTGTTGCGCTTTTTCTTTTTCCAGCGCATTTTTCTGTTCGCTGGTTTCGGCAACAATTTTTTCCAGTTCCTGCCGGACTTCGTTCGTTTGTGCCCGTTTGGCGGTAACGGTATTAATGTTTTCCCGAAGCGATTCGATCAGTTCGGCATAGGCAGCAAAAACATAGCTCATGTATTGCAGCTCGCGGCTGATCCGGTTGGGATTGTCGCCTGAAAAAAGCAACTTCATCCGGTTTTCGTTACCGGAAACATAGTGTTGCCGCAACAGGGAAGCCAACTGGTTTTGTTGCCTGGAAACGGTAGCAGCAAGCTGTTTTTGTTCTTCGGTAAGCTTGACAAGCCGGTTTTCCGTCAGGATTTTTCTTTTTTCAAGGTCGGACAGGGAACGCTCCGTCGTCCGGATGGCTTTCTCAGAGCGAGCGAGTTCTTCGTTGGCTTTTGCCCTGGCCACTTCCGTCTGGCCGATTTCCTTTTTAAGATGGGTCAACCGATGGCGCAGTTTGGTCCGTTCGGCTTCAGCGGCGGCTTTCTGTCTGGTCTTGTTGGTGGCGGAAGAGCGGACGCTTCGGGTTTTAGCACCGCGTTTGGCGGTGTTTTTGCCGGCAACCTGTTTGGGAGACCGGGATGAATCCGTTTTTTGAGCGGCAAGAGCGACGGTTGAAGTCGCTAGAGCGAAAACGGACAAAAAGAGAAGAATGAAAACCTTTTTCATGCAGGTCGTCCGGAAAAGTCCGGACGTTTCAGCGATAAAACGAAACCGGGTACCCTACCGGAATTAACTGGCGTTGCCTTGCGCTTCCACTTCATGCAATGCCTCGGCTATTTTGGCCGGATCCCCGAGATAGTAATGACGGATCGGTTTCAGCTCGTTGTCCAGTTCGTAAACCAACGGTTGTCCGGTCGGAATGTTCAAAAGGGCGATATCCTCGTCGCTGATGTTGTCCAGTTCCTTGATCAGAGCCCTCAGGCTGTTACCGTGAGCGGAAACGAGAATGCGTTTTCCTTTGCGCACTTCGGGAGCGATTGAATTGAACCACAACGGTTTTACCCGGGAGACGGTGTCTTTCAGACTTTCCGTTAACGGGATCTGGTCACGGGACAAGGAAGCATAGGCGGGTTCGTTGTACGACGTCCGGGGGTCACCCGGGAGAAGCGGTTCGGCAGCTACTTCGTAGCTTCTGCGCAACATATGAACCTGATGTTCGCCGTATTTTTTAGCGGTTTCGGCCTTATTTAGGCCCTGCAAAGCGCCGTAATGACGCTCGTTCAAACGCCAATCACAAATCACGGGAATCCACATACGGTCCATTTCGTCCAGTACGATCCAGAGGGTTCGGATAGCTCTTTTCAAAACGGAAGTATAGGCCATATCGAATTCGAAACCGGCCTCCCGCAGTACACGGCCAGCCGCTTTGGCCTCTTTTTTCCCCCGTTCCGTCAGGTCTACGTCAGTCCAGCCAGTAAACCGATTTTCATAGTTCCAGATGGATTGACCGTGTCGCATGAAAACAATTTTATGCATAATCGAAATGAAAATGAGTTATCCCGAATGTCTCGTGTCTTTCTATTTTATAATGTATCGGTTTGTTATCGTTGACTTCTAGCAGGATAAACTCGTGAATTTTATTAGAGACAACATTTTTCTGGTCTGTATCGCCCTCTATTGTATCGGGGCATTGGCTTGGCCCTACATTCGCAAAGGCGCAAGACTCACCAATTCAGAAGCCACCAAACTCATCAACAAGGGTAAAACCGCTATTCTTGATGTGCGTGACCAGAAGCAGTACCAAGCAGGACATATTTTAAATGCCGTTCATGTGCCTTTGTCCAGCCTGCCCGAACGGCTGCAAAAACTGGAGAAATTCAAGGGACAGCCCGTTATTATTGTCGACGAAGCCGGCAAGGACTCCGGGAAAGCGGTGGCCATACTGAAAAAAGCGGGTTTTGGCCATCTCAACGTTTTGAAGGGAGGCATGGCTTCCTGGGTAAGCGAAGGCTTGCCTGTTACCAAATGAGAGGAGAATAGAAATGACGGCTCGTGTCGTGATGTACAGTACTGCGGTCTGCCCTTATTGCGCAATGGCCGAACGCCTCCTAAAGTCGCGTGGTGTGTCGACAATCGACAAAATTTTAATTGATAGGGACGACAGCTTGCGCGCCGAAATGATGGAAAAGACCGGTCGCCGTACCGTTCCGCAAATTTTCATCGGAGACACGCATGTAGGCGGTTTCGACGATCTGTCTGCATTGGACAAGGCTGGCAAACTGATGCCGCTTTTGCAATCTGTCTGATGTTTTATCACTTTTTTCCGGAGTAATTATGTCATCCGAGGTTTCCCAACCCGTTTTCCAAATCCAAAGCGTTTATCTGAAGGATATGTCGCTGGAACAACCCCATTCACCGGCCATTTTTCTTGAAAAGCAGATGCCGGAACTGGAGGTGGCCATCAATATCGGTTTTGAACCGTTGGCCGAAACTACTTTTGAGTCTACGGTCACGGTCACGGTCACGGCAAGAATCGGTGAGAAGACCGCTTATCTGGTCGAGGGCAAGCAAGCCGGTATTTTCGAAATACGGGGCGTTCCCCGGGAAGCTCTGGATAAAATATTGGCCATTTCCTGTCCGTCAATCATTTACCCTTATCTGCGGGCCAATATTGCCGACATGATTTTGAGAGCAGGCTTTCCACCGGCTCATCTCGCAGAAATCAATTTCGAGGCTTATTATCAGGAGCGGCTTCAGGAACAGGCGAAAAAACAAGCCGGAACCGATGAACCGACACAACAGTAAACCGGTTTCGTCACGGTTTGAGCTGGTTTTGAAACCATGAATATTACCGTTCTCGGGGCGGGTGCCTGGGGTACGGCACTGGCGATCAATCTCGCCGGCCGGCATTCCGTCGTTTTGTGGGATCGCAAGAGCAATCTCATCAGTGAAGCGGAAAAGTCCCGTGTCAATCATATCGGACTGCCCGGGTTCAGGTTGCCCGAATCGTTGCAGTTGATGAGCCGCTTTGATGAGGCGGCCCAACACGCCGCCGGTACCGATGGCCTGGTTGTTATCGCTACGTCAGTTGCCGGTTTGCGGGCCGTTGCCCGACGTCTTGACAGAGACAAAATCACCAATCTGATCTGGCTTTGCAAGGGATTTGAAGAAAATACTGGCTTGATGCCCAGTCAGGTCATTGCCGAAGTTTTCGGGGAACGGATGAATACGGGAGTACTGTCGGGGCCGTCTTTCGCCCAGGAAGTCGCTGCCGGTTTGCCTTGCGCTCTGACAGTCGCTTCCCGGTCTTCTGCTTTGCGTACGCTGGCTGTCAATGCGGTCAATGGCGGCAACATGCGTATTTATTCCAGTGACGATGTCGTCGGGGTCGAGGTCGGAGGAGCTGTGAAAAACATTCTGGCTATCGCTACCGGTATGGCCGACGGGCTGGAACTGGGCATGAATGCCAGAGCAGCGCTGATCACACGGGGATTGGCAGAAATTACCCGGTTGGGAGTGGCTCTGGGCGGCAGGCTTGAAACCTTTATGGGACTGACCGGTGTCGGCGATCTCATCCTAACCTGTACGGGAGATTTGTCCCGAAACCGCCAGGTCGGTCTCGGGCTGGCCAGAGGCAAGTCACTTGAAACTGTTATTGCCGAACTGGGACATGTGGCCGAAGGGGTACGATGCGCACAGACAGTTAAATTGCTGGCGCAAAAGGTGGAGGTGGAAATGCCTATTACTAATGCCGTTGCCGGTATTCTCTTTGACAAGGTTTCCATCCGGAGCACGGTTTCCCAATTGCTGTCACGACACGTGCGGGATGAAGCGGACGTGGCCTACCGGAACACCTGATGCCGGTGCCGGACACACAGGCTTATGCCGGGAAATCGCTTACCCGAAGACGCTTTCCCAGAGTTTTCTCACTTCGGCAGTCTGGTCGACAACGCTTTGCGGAATCACTCTAGCCTGTCCGGCTCCCTGCATACGGATCTGATGCTGTCGTTTCCGGAAGTCCCGGTAAACGGCCGATACCTTTTCACCGGCGCCTTCGGGGATCAATCCCAGTTTTTCACTCATTTTCAGCAAGGCGATGTTGCCGAAGTTGCCGGTCAGTTCCGGATAGTGTCGTGAGTATTCCAGCACCAGATACTGAACGATGAATTCGATGTCGATCATGCCGCCGGTGTCGTGTTTCAGATCGAAGAGAGCGGACCGGTTGGGATGGGCGTCGTGAATTCGTTGTCGCATTTTGAGGATTTCTGCTTTTAGCCAGGCCGGATCACGATCCAGTTTTAAAATCCGGTTGCGCAGGGCCTCGAAACGGGTACCGATTGTGACGTCACCTGCGCAGAAGCGGGCGCGCGTTAAGGCCTGATGTTCCCAGGCCCATGCCGATTCCTGCTGATAGCGTTCGAAGGAATCGAAGCTGGAAACCATCAGTCCGCTCGCCCCGTCCGGTCTTAAGGCGATGTCAACGTCAAAGAGAATACCAGCCGAAGTCGGACTCGTCATCCACGTGATGAAACGCTGGGCAAGCCGGGCATAGAGTGTAGGCGCGTCCGGATGATCGTCGTCATACAGAAAGATCAGATCGAGATCAGAGGCGTAACCCAGTTCTTTTCCCCCCAACTTGCCGTAAGCGATGACGGCAAAACGCGGTACGTTCCGGTGGCGCTTTGGCATGGCAAGCCACACTTCCTTTAACGTCGCTTCCACGATGAGATCTGCCAGTTTGGACAGATAGTCGGCCAATCGTTCGACGGTTAGACCACCGGCCAGATCCTGGGCTAAAAAGCGGAAAAGCTGGGCGTGGTGGGCTTCACGGAGCGTATCCATCGACCACTCCGTATCCCCGCGTTGGGTTTCGAGGTGCCGGTCGAGTTCGGCGTTGAAAAAGGCCCAGTCAGGTGGCGCCATCAGTGTCCGGGTATCTAAAAGCTCGTCTAAAAGAATCGGGTGACGGGTCAGATAACGGGCTGCCCATTCACTGGCGTCCAGCATGCGCAAGAGTTGTTCGGTGGCGGCAGGATATTCCATCAGCAGTGAGAGATAAGCCGTGCGACGCGCAATGGATTCGAAGAAGTCTAAAAGTCGCCCCAGTGTGACTAAGGGTTCATGGGCTTTCACCAGTAAACGGGGCAGGATGGAATTGATCAGTGAAATCAGTTTCGTCCGGTTATTGTCTGACAGAGATTGGATACGGCTGGTTTTCCAAAAAGCCAGCAAACGCCGCGCGGCTCCTTCGGAATCGGTAAATCCCACGGTTTCAAGCCGGTGTTTTAAGGCCTGGAGTTGTTCGTCTTCCGTCTGGTTATTCAAGAGCGGTTGTGCAATGACCGGTCTGGCCTGATCGGCAGATGCGGACTTGTCACTGAAAATGGCATCGAATTGGGCCGAGACGTAGTTTCGGTGAGTCTGCAATCTGTCGAGCAATTCGTCGGCCGTATCCATTCCTGCCATTTTTGCCATCTGTTCCAGGTCGTCCGGATTGGCAGGGAGGGAATGAGTCTGAAGATCATCGACATACTGAATGCGGTGCTCCAGGTTGCGCAGGAAAGCATACGAGTCGAGCAGGGTGTTTGCAGTCTCTTTGTCCAACAGTCTCTTTTCCGCGAGAATCCGCAGAATGTGGCGAGTGGACTTGTCTTGCAGGGCCGGGTCGCGCCCTCCCCGGATCAGTTGGAACATTTGGGCCAGAAATTCGATTTCCCGGATAC
>DBGFLV010000096.1:0-4229 GCA_048528425.1 Oxalobacter sp.
CCAGTGTTGAACGGCCCGTTGAAGATTACACCCGTGACCTCGACAACTCTCTGGATGGCTTGCGGATCGGTGTCCCCCGCGAATACTTCGGTGAAGGACTGTCTGAAGAAGTGGCACAAGCCGTTGAAAACGCGCTGAAAGAGTATGAAAAACTGGGCGCCGAACGGGTCGACATTTCTCTTTCGAACACAGCCTTGTGTATCCCAGCCTATTACGTCATCGCTCCTGCTGAAGCGTCTTCCAACCTCAGCCGCTTCGATGGCGTCCGGTACGGTTTCCGTGCCGAAAACATCGCCGATCTGCAAGACATGTACCGCAAAACCCGATCTGAAGGCTTCGGCGAAGAAGTCCAGCGCCGCATTCTGGTCGGTACTTATGTCTTGAGTCACGGTTATTACGACGCCTACTACATTCAGGCACAACGTGTTCGTCGCTTAATCGCCGAAGACTTCAAAAACGCTTTCGGGAAATGCGACGTCATCATGGGGCCGGTTGCCCCGACCGTGGCCTGGGACCTGGGTGACAAGGCTAACGATCCAGTAGCCAGTTATCTGGCCGACATTTTCACGCTGTCGACCAACCTGGCCGGTTTGCCGGGCATGTCCATTCCGTGCGGCTTCGGCAAAGGTGAACACGCCCGCCGTCCGATCGGACTTCAGTTGACTGGCCCCTATTTCGACGAAGCCCGGCTGTTGAACGTCGCCCATCAATACCAATGCGTTACCGACTGGCACACCAGGTCGCCTGTCGAATAAGACCCGGGAAACGCCGACTTTTCCGGCAAAGAAAAAAGCATTTTCCGGCGGCCTGCCCGTCACTCCAACCAAAGGAATCATTATGCAGTGGGAAGTAGTCATCGGTCTTGAAACACATGCACAACTTTCAACCGTATCCAAAATCTTCAGCGGGGCATCGACCCGGTTCGGTGCCGAACCCAACACACAGGCGTGTCCCGTCGATCTGGCGTTGCCGGGTGTGCTACCGGTCGTAAACCGCAAAGCGGTTGAAAAAGCCATCCAGTTCGGTTTGGCCGTCGGCGCGCACGTCGCGCCCGTTTCGGTCTTTGCCAGAAAGAACTATTTTTATCCTGATCTGCCGAAAGGCTATCAGATCAGCCAGTTCGAAAAACCGGTTGTACTGGGCGGCAAAATCAACTGTGTCGTCGAACCCAAAGGCAAAGACAGTTATGTCAAGACCGTCAATCTGACCCGCGCCCACCTAGAAGAAGACGCCGGCAAATCCCTGCATGAAGCTTTTTCCGACATGACCGGCATCGACTTGAACCGTGCTGGAACCCCTCTTCTGGAAATCGTGACCGAACCGGACATGCGCAGTGCAGCCGAAGCCGTCGCTTACGCCAAAGCCCTTCACTCACTGGTAACCTGGCTGGGCATTTCCGACGGTAACATGCAGGAAGGTTCTTTCCGGTGCGACGCCAACGTTTCCGTCCGGCCTGCCGGTTCGACCGTACTGGGCACCCGGTGCGAAGTCAAAAACCTGAACTCGTTCCGTAATCTGGAAGACGCCATCCGTTATGAAGTCGAACGCCAGATCGAACTGATCGAAAGTGGTGGCCAGGTCGTTCAAGCGACTCGTCTGTACGATCCGGACAAACGCGAAACCCGCGAAATGCGCACCAAGGAAGATTCCGATGATTATCGGTATTTTCCCGATCCCGATTTGCCTCCGCTCGTCATTTCCGCTGCCTGGATCGACCGCGTCAAACAAGGCATGCCGGAACTGCCGGACGCTATGCGGCAACGTTTCATCGACGACTACGGTTTGCCGGAATACGACGCAACAGTGTTGACCCAGTCCAAGGCGATGGCCGACTATTACGAAAAACTGGTTGCTTCCACCGGAAAAGCGCTGGCGAAACAAAACGCCAACTGGTTAATGGGCGACGTCGCTTCCGCGCTGAACCGTGAAGGGATCGACGTCACGGCCATACCGGTTTCTTTCGAACAACTCTCCCTTTTGATGAAACGTATCGCCGATCGTACCATTTCCAACAAGATCGCTCGGGAAATCTTTAGCGTTCTCTGGGAAACCCATCCTGCCGAACCGGACGCTGTCGACAGGATCATCGACGCGAGAGGCTTGAAACAGATTTCAGATACCGGAGCCATCGAGAAAATCATCGACGACGTACTCGCCAATAACGCGAAATCGGTTGAAGAATTCCGCTCCGGCAAGGACAAGGCGTTCAATTCGCTGGTCGGCCAGGTCATGAAAGCGACCAAAGGCAAAGCCAATCCGGCACAGGTCAACGAACTGCTGCGCAAAAAACTGGCCAGCTGAACCGGAAAAGTCCACCGGAAAGGCCGCCAACAGCCGCCCTTTCCGGTTCGAACCTTGACTTTGCGGTTCCGTTTAACGTATCCATCGTCACCCGCCTCTCTCTTGGCAACCGAACGGAGGAATGTCCACTTTCACCGGTGACGGGAGAAGTTTTTCACAAACAAACCGGGTCTGAAGCGAGGGTGAATCGCCGGACGCCGGTTCACTGCCGGGATTGTCCGTTTTCCGTCAAAACAACCGACTATGAGGCAGCACAGACGCGGCGATGGAGAAACCATACCCGCGCCATCCTGCAACCCGACAGAACTTGCTTTATCCGTTGTTCGATTCGTCTTTTCGTTCTTTTCTTTCGATTGCGCGTCACCGTCGTCCGTTTCAAGGAAAAATTCACCCGCATGCTCCCGGAAAAACGTGTTCTAAAGTCGCCCCTACCGGATGAGGTTGCTTACGAGCTTCCCGGGTGATCCGGACCGTCTTTTTCAAGCAGCTTTTCAAACTGAGCTGCCGTTAAGGGTTCCGAGAAGAGGTAGCCTTGCCCATAATCGCATCCCGCCCCGGCCAGCAACCGCCTCTGCCCTTCGTTTTGTACACCTTCCGCAATCACTTTCATGTCCAGCTTGTGTGCCATGACAATAATCGCTTCGCAAAGTCCCATGTCTTTGGGTTCGCTCTCAATGTGGCAAACGAAAGCCTGGTCGATCTTTAGATACTCGATGTCGAACTTCTTAAGATAGGACAGAGAAGAATAACCGGTTCCGAAATCATCCAGCGCAATTTCCATACCGTGCCGGTGAAACTCGTCCAGTTGATCCACCACTGTCTGGTTTGAGATGAGCAAAATCCCTTCGGTGATTTCCATGACAATACTGGTACCTGGTACGTGCAACCGATTTAGTTCGTTAAACCAGTTCGCGTAATCGGTTTTGCTCTGGATCAGAATCGGTGACAGATTGAAACTGATCTGAAAATCCGCGAAGTGCCGTTCCCGCCAGCGGTTCACTTCCCGGACCACTTCCCGGAAAGCCCAGTCTGAAATAGTCCGGATCAAACCGGTTTCTTCCGCAATGGAAATGAATTCGGAAGGATTGATGATACCGCGGACAGGATGGTGCCAGCGAATCAGCGCCTCGGCCTTGTGGATCTGCCCCGTTTGCAGTTCGACGATAGGCTGATACAACATTTCAAACTGGTGTTCTTCAATGGCCACGCGCATATCGTTGGAAAGCCGGATCCGGTTTTGTGCCGCAGCTTGCATCGAAGCCCGGAAATAACTCATCCGGTTGCGCCCCCCCTGCTTGGCTGCGTAAAGGGCCTGATCCGCATTTTTCAACAGGGTGTCAATTTCTTTCCCATCGTCCGGGTAGACCGTCATACCGATACTGGCCGAAAGATAAGCGATTTCTCCATCCAGATGGTAAGGCTGTGCCAACGCATACAACATGGCCTGTGCGATCTTTTCCGCAGTCGGCAAATCGGACAATTCTGTCAGGATAACGGCAAATTCATCTCCGCCGAGACGCGACACCGTGTCGATTTGCCGAACACAGTCCCTGAGACGCCGGGCGACCTCCAGCAACAGCGTGTCTCCCATATCGTGACCCAACGTATCGTTGACATCCTTGAAATTGTCCAGATCAAGAAACAACAGGGCCAGCTTCTTGCCGGACTGATCGATTTTCGCGATCTCCTGTTTTAACCGATCCAACAGCATTCGCCGGTTCGGCAACCCGGTCAGAAAATCGAAATTGGCCTGACGCCAGATCATGTCTTCGGCTTCTTTCTTTTCCGTGAAATCGTCAGACAACTCGACGTAATAACGAACCGAACCGTCTTCGTTGTAAATCACGTTGATCGTCAACCATGCCGCATAGACTTCACCATTCTTTTTGCGGTTCCAGAGTTCACCACGCCAGACCCCCTTTTCCTGC
>DBGFLV010000097.1:0-3107 GCA_048528425.1 Oxalobacter sp.
CCAAACGCGGGCAAGTCTACCCTGATTGCAGCCGTTTCCAATGCACGCCCGAAAATTGCCGACTATCCTTTCACCACCCTGCAACCGAATCTCGGCGTCGTCCGTATCGGTCATGAAAAAAGCTTTGTCATTGCCGACATTCCGGGTTTAATCGAAGGAGCAGCTGAAGGGGCCGGTCTGGGCCATCAGTTTTTGCGTCATCTGCAACGTACACGGTTGCTGTTACACCTGATTGATCTGTCTCCTTTTACCGAAACGGCCGATCCCGTCTCGGAAGCCAAAGCACTGATTGCCGAACTGGAAAAATTTGATCCTGAACTGGCTGAAAAACCGCGCTGGCTAGTTCTGAACAAACTGGATCTGATTGCGGACGACGAACGCCGGGAAAAAATTGATCGCTTGATCGACGAACTGGACTGGAAAGGGCCCGTTTTCGCCATCTCGGCCTACACCCAAGCCGGATGTCGGGAATTGATGGAAGCGATCTACCATTATTTCGACGAACTCCGCACCCTGGATAAACAGGCAGAAAAAACCGATATTATTGAAGAAGCGAGAAACATCGACTCCATTGATTCGGACGATCCCCGCTTCAAATCTTCTGAATAGGCATTGGATTGCTTCGCCATGAGTTCGGTCATACAACACGCAAAGCGTCTTATCATCAAAGTCGGTTCTTCGCTGGTCACCAATGACGGGCATGGTCTGGATCATGCCGCAATTGCAAAGTGGTCGGGACAAATCGCCCAACTGCGTAACCAAGGTAAAGAAGTGGTTTTGGTCAGTTCCGGCGCTATTGCCGAAGGCATGCTGCAACTCGGCTACAAAAAAAGGCCGGTCGCCATTTACGAATTACAGGCCTGTGCAGCAGTCGGCCAAATGGGATTGGTACAAATTTATCAGTCGAGTTTTGCCACGCATGGATTGCATACCGCACAGGTGCTCTTGACGCATGCCGATCTGGCTGATCGGGAACGTTACCTGAATGCCCGTTCCACCCTGTTTACCCTGCTGGATTTGGGCGTCATTCCGATCATCAATGAAAACGACACGGTTGTAACCGATGAAATCAAATTCGGCGACAACGATACATTGGGTGCCTTGGTCACCAATCTGATCGAAGCGGACGCCCTGATCATTCTGACTGACCAGAAAGGTCTTTTCACGGCCGATCCCCGGAAAAATCCGAAGGCGACACTGGTACAGCAGGCGCGTGCCGGGGATCCGGTTCTGGAAGACATGGCAGGCGGTGCAGGAAGCAGTATCGGCCGGGGCGGCATGCTGACGAAAATCCTGGCAGCGAAACGCGCTGCCAGTTCCGGCGCACACACTGTAATTGCTTGGGGTCGTGAAAAAGACGCGCTTCTCCGACTGGCGGCGGGCGAAATGATCGGTACCCAACTTCTGGCGCCCGACAATCATCTCCAGGCACGTAAACAGTGGATTGCCGATCATCTGCAAACGGCGGGAAACGCCGTTCTGGATGCCGGAGCCGTTCAAAAAGTGGTGAAAGAAGGTAAATCTCTGCTACCCATCGGGGTTATCCGTATTACGGGTGAATTCGGCAGGGGAGAAATCATTTCGTGTCTGGACGAATCCGGTCGTGAAATCGCCAGGGGACTCACCAATTATTCCAGTACCGAAGCCCTCCGCATCCTGCGTCACCGTTCATCCGACATCATCACCATTTTAGGCTACGACGGTGCGCCGGAACTGGTTCATCGCGACAACATGATCTTGTTGTAAAGTCGATCAGTTGGCCATGTATTTTCTTTTTTCAAGGGAACGATTATAACGGATACGGAAAATCATGTTTTCCGCAGTTCCGCCTACGGTTTTATCGTCACACAAGTATTCCTGTGCCAGAACGGCCCAGGGGCGGTTGGCGGCGTAAAAGTTGATAGGGCGCCACGCCTCGTTTTTCGACATCGTCCATTTCCCGTCCCGATGGCCATAAGCGTAACGTCTGACTTCATAAGAACCACAACGAATTCCTTCATAACTGACGTTGACGGCTCCGGCTCTACTCTTGGTTACCATCGTATAGCGCACCTCGTCGTTCGTCACCGAAAGAGAACGGGAATCGATGAAAAAAGCCTGTGTTTGCGTGGGACTGACTTCAAAAGGCAGCAGATTCGCTTCTTCCGGAAAACCGGGCAAAACAACGGACACTTCCTTTTTTTCCTGCGGCGCTTCTTCGTCGTCACTACCGTGTTCGCCAAAGATGATCTTGGCACCGGCATGAAAACCGGAACATAACAACAGCAGGAAAACCAACGCTTTCATCCTGCTCCAAAAGGGACGTCGAAATGGGGTTTGCATCAGTTTTATGTCCGATCCGGCTTATCTTTCTTTTTTTCAACTCCCTGCTTTTTCTCACTGAAAGAAGCAGACGCACCACGACTGGCGCGAGACCCGGGATAGGGTCGATTATCCGGTCTGGGCGGCGGTTTCAGAAAACGCGACAGTTCCTGAAGCGCCTTTAAATAGACGTCACGCTTAAATTCAATCACGACATCCAACGGCACCCAGTATTGATGCCACCGCCAGGCATCGAATTCGGGCGTGTTGGTCAGCCTGAGATTGATGTCGCTGTCCCGGCCCAGCATGCGCAGCAAAAACCAAATTTGCTTTTGTCCACGGTAGTGTCCCCTGATCTCGCGGCGGATGAAGTGGGACGGCACTTCATAGCGCAACCAGTTTCGGGTCCGTCCGACAACTTCGACATGTTCCTGACGCAGTCCTGTTTCTTCCTGCAATTCGCGGTACATGGCCTGTTCCGGCGTTTCTCCGTATTTTATGCCCCCCTGCGGAAACTGCCAGGACTGCTCACGCACCCGCTTTCCCCACCAGACTTCGTTGTTGGTGTTTAACAGAATAATGCCGACGTTGGGGCGGTAACCTTCACGGTCCAGCATGTTTCACCTCAATGTCTTTTCCGGCTGCCATTACCACAGTCTCTTGCGTTCCACGCCTGTCATGATTTTTACGAAAGTTGCAACAAACGAACTGCTATTTTGAGTGATCAGACAAACTGTGAATGCATCTGCCAGCCAATCCTTTAAAATTACGGAGATTATAACCCTGTTATGTTAATAAAAGAATTC
>DBGFLV010000098.1:0-7410 GCA_048528425.1 Oxalobacter sp.
GCGAAAACGAGGAAATTGTCATGGACATATTCAAACAACTTCATCGGGAAGGAAGCTCGATCGTCATGGTGACGCATTCATTAGACGTTGCTGCCCACGCTGAAAAACACATTATTCTAGAGCACGGCCGTATCGTGAAGGTGTCGGATTCAAAAGAAACGAGAGCTACTATTGCTGAATTCGATGCGACCATGAACAGTTGAGAAAAGAAGACGAATTGTCGTACGTCAGTTGGCGGGATCGTTCGGGTTCCGGTATCCAGCACATTGAGTACCGATTTCCGGAACTCTTTTGCTGTGGGCGTTCTGGCCAACACAGCTACAAGATGATCGCTACGAAGAGAAAATAGGCGAGTTCCCCAATTTGAGGGAGCAGTGACATTCCCAGCGAAAATTCGTTCTGATTTGAGATGTAAATGCTTTGTACCGTGTTATCACGCTTGAAGTCAAGGGCGTGGAAAAGCTGGGGAGAGGTGATGTAAACAGTGTCGTTGATGGACTGGATGATGAAAGTTACGTCACGAAAGGCAAGTGCTGACAGAATGTTTCTCACTCGCCAAATTGTTGAAACTTGCCGTTTCTGATGCCGATCAGGGCAGGCAAGGCTTAAACAGGTTGACTTACCGGGTCGAATAAAACGGTGCGTTCGAAGTCACTCTGAAAAGGATGCACATAACAGGAAACTTACCTACATAAACCGCATGACACAGCGTTAAGGCGGGCTGTGTGTCTCGATCATCAGGATGCCAATCTGGGCTGCCTATTCTTTGCGGCGAAGTGGGAATAACGATAGCCATTATCGTTGTCAATGATGATTAAACAAGAGTCCGAAACAACAGTTACCCCTTTTCCAGGCTGACCGAGAATCCACCGTCATGTACTATCTTCTTGGGTGTCCGAGTTGCGCCCGTAACTGACCCACAGACCTCCTTCATTGAAGTGAGGTCTTTTTTATGGAGAAACGGCATGGCGAAATTACCGGAAAGAAACGTATTGGATGGGAGTAAGAATCCTCAGACCACCACGGGAGAATTAAAAGAAGCCCTGACAGCGATACGCGATTACCTGTCCGAGTTGTTCGGAGACGACAGTACTGACAAGGAAGCGGTGAGACAGAAGTTGGGCATCAACAACACGGAAGAAGCCGGGAAAGGAAGCGTACCGGTGGGGACGGTGGCGTATTTTGCGATGGCAACGCCCCCGGCCGGGTATCTGAAAGCGGATGGCTCGGCAGTGGGACGGGAGACGTATCCGGATTTGTTTGGTGCGATCGGGACGACTTATGGTAGTGGCGACGGAATCGTAACGTTCAACTTGCCCAACCTGATGGGGCGGTTTGCCGAGGGCAGCACAACGCCGGGAACCGCCAAGGCGGCAGGTTTGCCAAACGTGACGGGTTTACACTCGGTTGCCGTATGGGCATACGAAAGCCTGAATCCGTCCGGATGTTTTTGTAAAGGCAACGTCTACAGTCAAAAAATAGAAGGGGGTACTGGTACTTACCAAAATTTGCCCAATCTGGTGTTTGACGCCTCCCGCTCCAACCCGGTTTACGGTGCTTCCACTACCGTCCAGCCCCCCGCCTTGACGCTGTTACCGTGCATCAAGGCGTTCGACGCCTGAACGCAAAGCGCACCCGTCCAAGGTGCGCTTCCTTTCCGAATCCTTCTCAACGCCGTGGAGGATTCCGACTGCCTATAGCCACCTTCCTGCTCCTGGCCCGGCAAGCCGGTGCGTCATGCCAGCATGTCCGATTTTATCAAGGAGCGGCTGCTATGGGCTTGCCCCATTCTCGGCAGCAAACAATGGAAAGTTATCCACAACTTGAAGGAAAAAAGCCATAAAAAAACCGGCCTGTTTTCGCCGGAATTTTTGTGCTCATCTTCCAAAGTTTTTGGTGATGTTCGCTAAGTCGTTGATTTTATGGGGTGGAAGATGGGGCTCGAACCCACGACAACAGGAATCACAATCCTGGACTCTACCAACTGAGCTACTTCCACCACAGTCTGACGATACTTTGAAAATGTAACACTTCAAAGAATTTAAAATTATACAAAATCCCTACGCAAGTGACAAGAACGTTATTTCTGCAATAGCAGATTCACTCGCTTCAGATCGTCTTCGTTTAACGTACCGGCGGCTTGTTTCAGGCGCAATCCGTTGATAATGGTATTGTTGCGCGCCTGGGTCAGGTCACGACGCGTCATGAAGACTTGTTGTTCCGCGTTTAATACGTCGATGTTGATACGGACGCCAACTTCATAACCCAGTTTGTTGGCTTCCAGTGACGACAGGCTGGCGACTTCGGCCGCTTCAAGGGCCTTGACCTGCGAAAGTCCGCTGTTGACGCCCAAATACGATTGCCGGGCCAGTTGTGCCGCACTTCGGCGTGAGGCTTCCAGATCGCTTCTGGCCTTGTCTTCCAGAGCTACGGCTTCTTTTACCCGGCTGGTGACTTCAAAGCCGGAAAAGAGAGGGATGTTCCACTGGATACCGACCATTTTCGCAGTGTTGAATTCCTGGATACCGGCATTGTTGTCGATCAGATACTGGTCGTGATCCGTGTGGTTGTAAGACGCCACCAGATCGACGGTCGGATAATGGCCGGCCCGATTGATTTCAATGTTCCTTTTGGCGATTTCCCGCGAAAGCTGGTACTGGATGACCTGATAATTCTGGTTTTCTGCGGAACTGACCCACTTGGACATGACGTTTGGTTCGGGCGCCGACAGCGTCACGTCTTTTTTCAATGGATCGAGCACACCGGGCGGGTGACCGATGATTTGCTCCAACGCCGTGCGTCTAACTTCCAGGTCGTTGAGGGCGGCGATTTCATCCGATTCGGCCAGATTGTAACGGGCCTGGGCTTCGTGCGTATCGGTAATGGTGACTGTACCGACTTCGAAACTGCGTTTGGCTAGTTCAAGTTGCTGGGCGACCGCCGCTTTTTGAGCCTGGGCGAAAGTCAGCACATCTTGTGCCGTCAATACATCAAAGTAGGCGGTGGCGACCCGCATCATCAAGTCCTGTTGCGCTTGGGCGAATTGTGCCTCGCTAATGGAGACTTCCAGTTTGCTGTTGGCGTAATTCTGGAAGTTCGCCCAGTTGAATATCGGTTGCGTCAAAGCGATGGTGTATTGGTTTTCGTTATAGTCCAGTCCTTCATAGTCATTGCGCAAGTAACTGCCCGAAGCATTCAGATTCGGCAACAGTCTGGAGAGACCTTGGGTACTTCTTTCCTGTCCTGCCATCAGCGAAGCTCTTGCGCTGGCATATTGAGGATCGTTTGCAAGCGCCTCCATGTAGGTTTGCATAAGATCGGCAGCGAAAACATGTGCTGTAAAAAGGCAACCGGCAATAAAAGACACGGCAGAGCGATAGTGCATGCTTACTCCAGATTAAACGGATACGAGTTGTCCTGTTCAAAAACAAAAATGGGCGCGATGAAATGGTTCTTTCAAGGGTTTCGCCGATGTTTTGAATAATAGCGTGATATCCGGTTTCATGGATGAGTTTTTTTGAAATAAAAGGGCCTGGACATAGGGGCCTGTCCCTTGAAAGACCAGCATCCTGCCGCCTCTGGCCAACCGTTGCCTGAACGTATCCGGAATGGCAGAGACGCTACCGGAAAAAACGATGATGTCGAACAACCGGTCAGGAGCGTAACGATCGATTGAAAAACCGTCGTCACGAAGGACGCGAACGTTTCGGACTCCGTGACGGGCCAAATGGGTCTGTGCCGCTTCTTTCAGGCCGGTATCGAGTTCAATCGTGGTGACGTGGGCTGCCCGGTGAGCCAGAAGCGCAGCCATGTAACCCGAGCCGGTGCCGATTTCCAGTACGGTATCGTTTTTGCCGGGCAAGACGCTTTGTAAAACGAGGGCTTCGGCAAGGGGAGTCAACATGGATTGACCCGACGGTAGCGGGATTTCCATATCAGCAAAGGCGTAATCCCGGTAGGCTTCAGGAACGAAGTCTTCACGCCGTACCGCATAGAGTGTGTCGAAAACTGCCGCAACGTGTACGCCACCGGCACGGATCTGATTTTCGATCATTTTCACACGCGCATTTCGCATAGTGGACTTGTCTTGAACGGAGTGGATGAATGAAGTGCATTTTAGCAAATGCAAACAGGCGGGCGCGGCCGTTTGGCTGCAATTGGCGCAAACTTCACTCCTTTCTTGCTTTCGATCAAATGAAGAGACTGCTTTTCCCAAACGATGTCGTCAGTAAAGCGGTTGTGTCGGAAGGGTACTCGTCAACTTGGCGCCCAGTGCCTTGTAGATGGCATTTTCATAATTGATTGTGTTGTATTTGGCTTCCAGAAGAGAAAGCAACGACTCGTTTTCGGTGCATTTGGCGTCGAGCCAGTCCTTTAATTCATCGGCCCCAGCTTCATAGCGCATCCGGTTATAAAAGGTAATTTTGACTTCGGTTTCATACTTCTGTCGGATGTTACCGAGGAGCGAGAGGGATTTGCGATAGGCGTAGTAGTAAGTGTCCACTTCGTTTAGGGCCGTGTTGACGGAAGAAGTCAGGTTCAACTTCGCCTCTTCAAAATCGGCTTCGGAAATTTTGATGTTCCACCTGATTTTGTTCCATTGCAAAAAGGGCAAATTGATCTGTACGGCCCCGGCAAGAAAAGGAACGTTGAATAAGGTACTGGATTTGTCCGATGAAACGCTTAATGTGCTACCGATCGTGACGCTCGGATAAATGCTTGCCTTGACCGATTCCCAGTCCAGAAACGCAGACTGGATACGGTATTCTGCCGCTTTTACATCAGGTCTTAGGCCCAGTGCGGCAATCGGCACGTTCAAATCGACGCTCGAGAGCGGAACGGCCAGGATGTCTTCGGAGAGGACAGCAAGCGATTCTTCAGGGCGCAGATTCAGAAGATTGCGTAACGTCTGCTCGACGGTTTTCCGGTTGGTTTGCAGATTCATCAAGTTGTTTCGGGCCGACAACAAGGATTGTTCCGCCAAAAGGGGCTCCAGTACAGCCACTTTCCCGGAGGTGTATTTGTTATTGATGATTTGCAATAACCGGCTGTAAAAATCAATGTTCTGTTCCGTGATCCGAATGGCCTGATTCAGATAAATCAGATGAAAGTAACTGTCGACGACGTTGTTGATCAGGGCGAGCCGTACGCTTTCCAGGTCTTCGCGGGTCGCTTGATATTCCCATTCCCGGGCTGAGGCGGCACTGCTTAATTTGCGCCACAGATCCAGTTCGTAATTGACGCCCAGTTCGGTCGTGTAATTGTGGGTAGTTTGACCCGCTTGGGTATTGGTTTGAGTCGAAGCGCCACCAGAACCGGAAAACTCGGGAACCAAATTTTCTCCCAACAGATTAGCCTCGTAGAGAGCACGATTGACCGTAATGGCGCTTTTTTTCAAGTCGGTGTTATTGGCCAATGCCAGTTCGACGATACGGTTCAGATTCGGGTCATCATAGGTTTTCCACCATTGTCGGTCGATCCGGTAATCGGAAACAAGGGTTTTTTGGGGGATCAATCCCATGTCGGGAATCGTGGTAGTCTGAACGGCACATCCGGCCAGGACAAGACACACAAGGGCGCAGGGAATTAATCGCATAAGGCATCCACGGGATTAAGTCGAGAAGCGTTGCGGGCCGGTATATAACCGAAAATAACGCCGATGAGAGTAGAACAGACCAGTGCCAGAATGATGGAGGCAGCCGAATACGACAAGGTAAACGTCTTGACGAACAGACTGAAAAACAGGCCGATGCCGAAAGCAAACAAAACGCCAATGAAGCCTCCGATGATACAGATCAGAACGGCTTCGATCAGAAACTGTTGCAGTACACTGCTGCGACGGGCACCGACGGCCATCCGGATCCCGATTTCGCGGGTTCGCTCGGTCACGGATACCAGCATGATATTCATGACACCGATGCCACCGACCACTAACGAAATGAGGGCAATGCAGGAAATCAGGAGGCGCATGGTGCCGGTTGTGCTTTCAATGGTTTGCCGGATACTGTCGGTATTAATGGTGAAAAAGTCTTCCTTGCCGTGTTTAGCCTTCAAGAAACGAATGATGTTCTTTTCAGCCGCAGTCATGCTGACATTGTCTTTAACCTTGACGGTAATGGACGAAATGTTCCTGTCACCGGTAATCCGGTTCATGACGGCGGTGTAAGGTGACCACAGGGTCAGAGTATCGGTGGGGCCGAAATTGGCGTTCTGTTTTTGGGAGATGCCGATGACTTTTAACGGTTGGCGATTGAAAATAAGGGTGCTCCCCAAAATGTCGCCTCCGTTCGGAAACAATTTGTTCTTGGTATTCTGATCGATCACGACGACGGCACTGCCGTTTTTGACGTCTTCCCGGTTGAAAAAGCGACCTGTTTCGGGTTTTAAGCCTTTGACGTCGAAGTATTGTTCACCGACACCCTGCAATTGGGCCGTAACTGATATATTTTGCCAGGTCAAGGTGCCGGAAGAACTGACAGCCGGTGTGGAACTGTCAACGTAACTTTGCCGCGCCAGCAAATCCGAATCGTGTACCGTCAATGTCTTGTATTTGCTGGAATTCCGGTCGCCGAAACCATGGCCGGGCATGATGACGATCGTGTTGGTTCCCATAGAATTGATGTCTGCGAGGATTTTTTCCTGTGAACCTTTTCCCAGCGCGACGACGGACACAACCGAGGCGATACCAATAATGATACCCAGCATGGTCAGAATGGAGCGCATTTTATGCGCCTTGATGGCCTGGATCGACATCTTGAACGCTTCGGTGAACTGGTCCCTGAAGTAGGCGAATGAATTACGGTTGTTGTCCTTAGGGTAGTACTCCTGTGCACTGTTTTTGTTCGGTTTTTTCCGTTCGTCTGAAATAATGACGCCGTCTTTGATCTCGATGACGCGGTTGGCGTAATTGGCGATGTTCTGATCGTGGGTGACCAGGATGATGGTATGGCCGCTGTCGTTTAACGTTTTCAGAATGGCCATCACGTTTTCCCCGCTCTTCGAATCGAGCGCCCCGGTCGGTTCGTCCGCCAGAATGATGTCGCCTCCGTTCATTAGGGCGCGGGCGATACTGACGCGTTGCTGCTGGCCACCGGAGAGTTCGGAGGGTAAATGTTCGATCCGGTTACCCAGGTCGAGATGGGTCAGCAATTCTTCCGCCCGTTTCTGACGTTCCTGGTGCTTCATTCCCGAATAGATGGCGGGCAGTTCGACGTTTTCTTCCGCGTCCAGGGTCGAAAGCAGGTTGTAGCGCTGGAAAATGAAACCGAGGTACTGGCTACGCAAGGTAGCGAGTTGGTCCGGGGTCATGCCGGCGACGTTTTCACCGGCAATCTTGTAATCCCCGGAACTGGCGGTATCCAGACAGCCGAGAATGTTCATCAGGGTGGATTTGCCGGAACCGGACTGGCC
>DBGFLV010000099.1:0-10179 GCA_048528425.1 Oxalobacter sp.
TTTGGCCTTTTGGTTTAATTGAGTTCTTTCGAAGCGAACGAGGGTTGAAGCAGCCTACCCCAAGAATACGAAGCATGCAGGCTGCTATTGGGTGTGTTACTGTCCGGTAGCGCTGTCCATTGCCGGGGTGCGATAATATCAAAGTATCCGTTTTTTTTATTTTTTCGTGCCAGTTTGAGGAGGGCCTTGTCACGCGTGATCAGCCAGTTTGCCCGGGCGTCGTAAGCCAGTTCCATGAATTTTTGGTCGTCTTTATCGCTACAGACCGGTAACGTCCGATAATCGCGCTTTTCGCAACACACGATATGAACTGTCTGATCGAATTCGATTTTTGAACGATTTTTTTGGCTATCGCATAAAGACAAGGCAGGATAATCCAAAACACGCAGCCATTCTTCCCGACAGTCTTCCCGGGTGACGGCGGAAATGGTTTGCGTATTAAGCGCTTCATAGAGCTCCCGGCAAGAAGGATCATGAAAAACAAAAAGGTCAAGACAGATATTGGTATCCAGAACAACAAGTACGGCAGTCATGTATTCGACTATAAAGGTGTTAATGATGTTGATGATTTTATCACCTGCCAAGCGACAGCGTTTTTCAAACAAACTCCTGTCGGATTCGGCACTTGAAAAATGGTTTACCCGGCCCGAGTGGCTGATGAAGGCCCAGAAAGTGGTTGATCTTATGAAAGCGTACGCGCCTCATGAACTGGCGCGTGTTTTGCGTGTTTCGGACGCTATCGCCGTGCGCGAAGCAGGCCATTTCGAAGCCTGGGATCGGAAAGCGGTCTATCCGGTTGCCCAACCGGCCGTAACGACGTACGACGGGGACGTTTACCGGGCATTGGACGTCAACACGCTCGACGAAAAAGCGAGTTTTTATTTGAAAGATCATCTGCGTATTATTTCCGTTCTGTACGGCGTGTTAAGGCCGTTCGATCTGATCCAACCTCATCGGGTCAGTTTCAGCACAACGGCGATTAAGCCCGACGGAACCGATTTTTACCATTACTGGAAGAAACCGATTGTCGCGTCGTTAAATCGTGCCCTTGGAAAAACGGAAAACAGAGTATTGGTCAATTTGGCTTCGCAAGATTTTGTAAAGGCAGTTGATCTCGAATCGCTTGACGGTCAAATGATCACACCGGTTTTTCAGGAAAGGCGAGGTGGTGTCTGGCGTGTGCTGGGGTTGTACGCCAAACGGGCGCGGGGACTGATGGCACGGTTCGCCGCGGAACATGCGGTAACCGATGCCCGATCTTTGCAGGCGTTCGACTGCGAAGGTTATACGTTTGACGAAGCGGCGTCAGGTGATACTGTATGGTTTTTCAGAAGATGAGAACGGTTCATTGCCGTTAGCGTAGTCAGGTTTGGCAGTTTCCGATTTCTGCCATTAAGGCATCTGCCCCGTTTTGTTCCAGGGAAACGACGAGTCGGCGATGCTGTCGGACAGCCTGATTCCATGTCGCCCAACGCCAGCGGGGCTGAAGGTCGTCCGGTAACCCGAAAACAACGGTTTCGAAGAGCTGTTTTTCACCTGTGCCGAAGGCGTGGTCAATGCCAGTAAAAATGGTCGATACCAGCCACGAGCCCACCCGGGTCTGTTCGACGATCCGTGCAGAAGGTTTTTGCATGAGGGTAGCGTATTCTTCAAAGGAACAGGCCACGGGCTTTTTGCCAACCAGTTTGTAGAAGTGACCTTCTAAAGGGATGTCCTTCCCATCGTCATCCGTTTTTTCAACCATGTCGTTCATGGCGCTTTGCCGAGATTAAACCGAAAAACGACTATTGTAATAGACAATGACTTTTACTGTTGAGATGTGGCCCCGATGACGTGCTGTGGCAAGCTGTCAAAGCGCTGCGAGCTTGGGTATAATGCTGGCGGCCGGGTTGGAACCGGTCGGTCCGAGTTAACAGGAAACGATTATGTCTGTTTATGAAAAACTGAAAGCACTGGGTGTCGCGTTGCCGCCGGTGGCCCAGCCGGTCGCCGCTTATGTTATGGCTGTCCAGTCGGGAAACACGGTTTATTTGTCCGGCCACATCGCCAAGCGGGACGGAAAACCGCTGGTGGGCCAGTTCGGTAAAAATATTTCCGTAGAAGAAGGAAAAGAGGCAGCACGTTGTACCGCGCTCGATATGCTGGCGACGCTGGAAGCAGCTTGCGGGGGCGATCTGAATCGTGTCAGGCGTATCGTCAAGGTCCTTTCGTTGGTCAATTCGACCGGGGACTTCACTGAACACCACCTGGTGACGAATGGCGCATCCGAGTTCTTGGTCGAGGTTTTCGGTGAGAAAGGGCGGCATGCGCGCTCGGCTTTCGGAGTGGCGCAGATTCCAACGGGCGCCTGCCTGGAAATGGAACTGATTGCCGAAGTCGATTAAAGGGCGGCAAACGCCTGGCAGCTCGGCCGGGAAGGCGCGCCTGCCTTAAAGGGAATTACGGCTTTGCCGGTCGTTTCCGTTTGCATCGCTACCGGGGTGTCGGCCTCACGTGAGCGCGTCCGTCTGTTGGCCTTGAACGGGAAATAAGTTCCCCGCCCGTGGGAAAGGCCGTTTTCGTCCCGTATCGGTTGTATCCGTTTTTGAAAGCCGTGAATTGCGAGGTTGGACACGCAGTGGAGGATGACGACAACAGTCAAACCGGGGCAAGAAAAGAGGGGGCTTTTGTACGGGTCCTGGGCGGTGAAGCTGTTTTTCCAAAGCCGATTTTTTATAGAGTTTTTGCCCGAGTCAGCAGGGAAAAGAGGTTTTCCGGCCCGGTGTACCCGCTTTGAAAAACGGCTTGGCCGTTGCCCGGGTTGTTCAAAAGACCGGAAGTCCGGTTTTTTTCAGAAGGCCGTGACAGCGTCAGTTGGGCAGCTGAAAATGGCTGACTTCCCGGGCGGGCAGTGACGGACTGACCAGATAGCCCTGATATTCGTCGCAGCCGATTTCTTTTAGGCGTTCTGCCTGAAGCCCGGTTTCGACACCGCCGGCCGAAACTTTCAATCTCAAATTTTTGGCCAGCGCTACGATGGCTCCGGCAACGTCGGCGTCTTCACTACCGGTACCCAGGGCATGAATGAAGACCGGATCGATCTTGATTTTTTCGATGGGGGCTTTTTTCAAATGGCTGATGCTGGAGCAACCGTTTCCAAAGTTGTCCAGTACGAGCCGGATGCCCATGTTGCGCAGTTGATGAAGCAGATCGGTCACGGTTTTGATGTTTTCCATGATGCTGTTTTCCGTGATCTGCAATTCCAGAAAGTCAGGAGTGAGCCGGTTTTTACGGAGTGCTTTGTCAATGGTGGCCAAGAGGTTTTTCTGCTTCAACTGAATGGACGACAGATTGATGGAGACGGTTTTGGGAAAACCCTGATCCCGCCAGGCCGCGGTCTGTTTGCAAGCGGTTTTGATGACCCATTCGCCGATCGGGCCGATTAACCCCGATTCTTCGGCGACCGTCAGAAAACGCGATGGGGTCAGAATGCCGAGTTGGGGATGATTCCAGCGCAACAAGGCTTCCACGCCGGTCATGCGTTCGCTTTTGGTCTCGACGATCGGTTGATACTCCAGGAAAAAGTCACCGTTTTGGAGGGCTAGCTTGAGATCGTTTTCCAGTCGGGTACGTTCGAGGAGATGCCGGTTCATTTCAGCGTTGAAGAACTGATACGCGTTCCGGCCGTTTTCCTTGGCGTGATACATGGCTGTATCGGCGTTTTTCAGGAGGGTGTCAATGTCTTTTCCGTCTTCGGGAAACAGAGCGATGCCGATCGAAGGCGTAATCGACATTTCATAATTTTCGATTTGGTAATTCTGTGACAAGGTATGCATGATGTTGTTGGCCACGATAGAAGCGTCGTCGACGTTACCGATGTCGTTTAAGAGAATGACGAATTCGTCACCGCCTTGCCGGCTGACGGTGTCGTTTTTGCGGACACACTGGGTCAGTCTCATGGCAACTTGCTGAAGGAGCCGGTCTCCGATGGCATGTCCCAACGTGTCGTTGATGTGCTTGAATTTGTCCAGATCAAGAAACATGACGGCAGCGCGGCGCTGGTTTCTTTCAGCGGCAATCAGCGTCTGGCCGAGACGGTCCAAAAGCAGAATGCGGTTGGGCAGGCCGGTCAGGAAATCGTGTTCGATCATGTAACGGGTGTGATCTTCCAGAAAATCGTTCTGGCTGATGTCCAGCAGCACACCGATGTAACTGATGATCCGGTTGTCCATGTCGCGTACGATTTTCATCGTGAGATGGGTCGGCTCGGTTTTTTCGCGCCGGTTCTTTTCGAAAGCGGCCATTTCCGCATGATCGGCACAGACGATCACGTCGCAGAGCTGGTGGTAACACGTGCCGTCGCAAATGTCGGGTTGCAGGTACCATGGGGGATTGCCCATGATTTTTTCCTGCGAAAGGCCAGTCATGCGGGTGAACTGGTGGTTGACCACGGTGATACGGCCGTCCTGATCGGCAATGAAAATGCCGTCACGGTTGTTTTCGAAAAGATTGCTGGCAATGGCCAGGGCTTTTTCGGTGGTTTTGTGCGAGGTGATGTCGAGTGCGGTTCCTTCCAGTTCGATTTTGCCGTCAGCGTTTTCTTCGATGCGGTAGCACTTCCAGTTGACCCAGGTAAAATCGCCGTTGGGTTTGTTGACACGGATTTCAATGTCGAATCCGTTTTTACTGTTGACGGCCGAATTGAAAGCGATAAGGATTTTGTCGACACTGTCGGGATGGACGCTTTCGATGAAGCTGGTAAAAGAAATGTCAGCGAACGTGACGAAACCGAAAATGTCACCGCTTTTTTCGGAAAAATGGAAGTGAAGCGTCTTGACCGGGGCCTCTTTGACGACGGTGGCTTTCCAAAGACCGATGTCCGAGCGTTCAATTGCCAGCTGATAAAATTGTTTGTCGTTTTGAAGTTGTTCGATTTGTCCAGTTAGCGTGTCGTTGAGTACTTTTTGTTTGATGGTCTCGTTACCGACGTTTTCCAGGACCAGGTAACTATGCCGTTGTTGTTCATCAGACTGGCCTGTGATCCGGATGGCCTGGCCGGTTTTGTCCGTTTTACCGTCAAAGGTCAGCGGGGAGGACGAGTTTTTCAGGGCGGCCAAAAACAGGATAAAGGCGGGTCTGTCTTCGCTTTTGAGAAAACCGGTTAATGCGTGGGAATTAAGAGAAGAGCCGGAATGGGCCAGTAGCCGGATGGCGGCTTCGTTAGCCTGTACGACGTCACCTGACGCGTTGATCACGATCTGGGAAAGCGGATTTTTCTGAAAGATACGGCGGTAATCGGTTCGGCTATGGCCGGAAAATAACTCATTGTCATCGGTACTGTCGGCAGAAAACAAGTCGTTGTCGGAATGGACCGGTTCGTGAAAAAGACCGTCACGGATGGGGGCGTTTGGTGAAGCCTGTTGAAACGCCGCTTTTCCGTTTTTGCCGGATCGGGAAGCCCGATTGACCGGTTTTTCGGAGTTTGCCACTCTGTGCATAGTTCTGACCGTTTGAATGACCGTAAAAACTGCACGTTCATTTTCCGCGTGCAGAGACTTGTCGAACGTAAAACGCGGTCTTTCACAGGAGCGAAATCGGTCCGCGCCGCGTAAAAGACCCGGCTATTGAATCACAACTGTCGGCATACCGGACAATTAATTGCAGTTTATTTGATGTTTTCGAGTGTTGAGGGTGTAAAGCGGGATTCGACGGGTTTCCCGCGGCGTCCGCGTTTACCGGTGTAATCGCCCATGACGGTACCGGTGATACGCACTTCATAACGTTTGTCGTTTCTGGCCAGGCAGACGACAACACAGCCTTTTTCACCGAAAGGCCGTGCCGCTTTCAGTTTTTCCCCCTTGTCCAGCCCTATCAGGGTAACGCCCCGGCCGCCGGAAGAAAGTGTGCGCAGTTCAGCCGTGGCAAAGACGAGTAATCGGCCGCGGGCAGAGAGAGCACCGATCCACGGCGCTCCGGACGACAGGGCAATTGGGGCAAGCAAGGTTTCGTCGCTGTCGAGATGGATGAATGCCTTGCCGTTTTTGACGCGGCTTGCCATGTCGGCTACTTTGGCGGCAAAGCCGTAGCCGGAATCCAGCGCTAAAAAGACGGTCGTGTCCGGTGGCCCGGCAAAGTAATGTACGATGGTTTCGTCCATACCGGGCTCGATAAACGTCGTGATCGGCACGCCTTCTCCGCGCCCACCAGGTAACTGGTGAACCGGAACGGTGTAGATGCGCCCTGTCGATGAAAAGGCCAGCAGAACATCGGTACTGCGGCACTCGTAAATGTCCAGAAGGCTATCGCCCGGTTTGAAGGTGAGTCCGGAGAGGGTGATGTCGTGGCCTGTTCGCTGGCGAATCCAGCCGTTTTCAGAAACGATGACCGTGACCGGTTCATCAATGATTTTCTGTTCGATTTTCGCTTTTTCCGCTTCTTCGATCAGCGTTCGGCGGGGATCGCCGTATTTTTTTCGGTCTGCTTCGATTTCCCGGATGATGAGTCGCTTCATCGCGGCCGGCTGGTCGAGTAGATCGTGCAGGCTTTCCTTTTCACGTCGCAGTTCGGCCAGTTCCTGCTCGATTCTGATTTTTTCGAGACGCGCCAATTGCCGCAGCCGGATTTCCAGAATGTCGTCTGCCTGTTTTTCGGACAGATGGAAGGTGTCGATCAGGGCAGCTTTGGGGTCGTCCGCTTCCCGGATGATGCCGATCACGGCGTCGATGTTCAGGAGTACGGTTTCGCGGCCTTCCAGAATATGGATCCGGTCGTCCACGCGGTTCAGTCGCCAATGGGTGCGGCGGGTCACTGTCTGGAAACGGAAGTCGATCCATTCCTTCAAAATGTCGGCAAGACTCTTTTGGCGGGGCCGTCCGTCGATTCCGATCATGACCAGATTGACAGGAGCGTTATTTTCCAGCGAGGTATGGGCCAGCAGGAGTTGCATGAATTCGTCAGGGTTCTGGCGTTTCGATTTGGGTTCGAAGACGATACGGACGGGTGCGTCGCGGCTGGCTTCGTCACGGATAGTATCCAGCATACCCAAAAATTGCTGGCGCAGGGCAAGCTGTTCGGCAGAAAGGGTCTTTTTGCCGTTGCGCACTTTCGGATTCGTGATTTCCTCGATTTCTTCCAGAACTTTCTGGGCGGACGTACCGGGCGGCAGTTCTGTGACAACGGCCTGCCATTGACCGCGCGAGAGTTCCTCGGTTTTCCAGCGTGCCCGGACTTTCAGACTACCCCGGCCGTTACGGTAAATGTCGGCTATGGCCTCGGGCGAGCTGATGATCTGGCCCCCCCCGGGAAAGTCGGGGCCGGGCAGAATGGCCATCAGTTCGGCATGGGAGAGGTGGGGATTTTTGATCAAGGCGATCGTCGCTTTGGCTACCTCGTGCAAATTGTGAGAGGGAATCTCGGTGGCAAGGCCCACGGCAATACCGGAAGCTCCGTTCAAGAGGGTGACAGGGAGCCGGGCCGGTAACAGGCGTGGTTCCTGAGTGGAACCGTCGTAATTGTCTTGGAAATCGACGGTTCCCTGGCCGATTTCGGCCAGAAGCAACTGGGCAATCGGTGTCAGCCGGGCTTCGGTGTAACGCATGGCGGCCGCTCCGTCACCGTCGCGGGAACCGAAATTGCCGTGACCGTCGATTAACGGGTAGCGCATTGAAAAGTCCTGGGCCATCCGTACCAGGGCATCATAAACCGACTGGTCGCCATGGGGATGCAGTTTGCCCAATACGTCGCCAACGACGGCGGCTGATTTGCGGGGACGGGCGTCAAAAGCGAGTCTTAGTTCGTTCATGGCGTAGAGAATCCGGCGCTGAACCGGTTTCTGTCCGTCGCACACGTCGGGCAAGGCGCGCCCCTTGACAACGGAGATGGCGTAATCCAGATAGGCCCGTTCAGCAAAACTGGCCAGCATCAGGGTTTCGCGCGGCTCGTCGTTTAAAGGCCGCTGGTCAAAAAGCGTAGGTTGAGAAGTCATAAGTTCAGTATGTTAAAAGCGTTCAGCTAGATGTCGGCGTCGGCCTCGTTACCGTGTTCTTCCATCCAATTACGACGGGCGGCGGCTTCGCCTTTGCCCATCAGCATCTGGAAACGTTCTTCCGATTGATGAGGGGTGAACGTGCCGAACGTGATGGGCAGCAGACGGCGGGTGTCGGGGTTCAAGGTCGTTTCCCACAACTGTTCGGCGTTCATTTCGCCCAGTCCCTTGAAACGTGAGATGCCCAGGGCGCTGTCTTTGATGCCTTCGCTTCGCAATTTGTCCAGAAGGCCGGCCAGTTCCGAATCGTCCAGGGCGTACAGTTTTCGAATCGGCTTTTTGCCGCGAGCCGGTGCGTCGATGCGGTAAAGCGGAGGGCGGGCGACATAGATGTTGCCGTTTTCAATCAACCGTGGAAAATGCCGGAAGAAAAGCGTCAACAACAATACCTGGATGTGTGAACCGTCCACGTCGGCATCCGACAGGATGCAAATTTTGCCGTACCGCAAACCCGTCAGGTCGGCTTCCTCGTCCGGAGCGTGAGGATCGACGCCAATCGCGACCGAAATGTCGTGGATTTCCTGATTGGCAAACAGACGGTCTTTTTCGGTTTCCCATGAATTCAGCACTTTGCCTCGCAGCGGCAAGATGGCCTGGAATTCCTTGTCGCGTCCCATTTTGGCCGAGCCACCGGCGGAATCCCCTTCGACCAGAAACAGTTCGTTGCGGAGCGTGTCACGCGTTTCGCAATCGGTCAGTTTCCCGGGCAGTACGGCAACGGACGAGGACTTTTTCTTTTCGACTTTTTGTTGCTGGCGCAAACGCGACTGGGCCTGCCGGATGACCAGTTCGGTCAGTTTCCGACCGTATTCGACATTTTGGTGCAGCCACAGTTCGAAGGCCGGCCGCACAAAGTGAGAAACGAGCCGGACGGCGTCACGCGAATTCAACCGTTCCTTGATCTGTCCCTGAAACTGCGGATCGAGCACGCGGGCAGACAAAACAAAAGAAGCGCGGGCAAAAACGTCTTCGGCCAGAAGCCGAACGCCTTTGGGCAGCAGGGAATGAATTTCCGCAAAGCTTTTGACGGCGTTGAAAAGACCGTCCCGAAGCCCGCTTTCGTGCGTTCCCCCGGCCGAAGTCGGAATCAGGTTGACGAACGATTCCCGGACGACAGGGCCTTCTGTCGTCCAGGTGAGCACCCAGGCAGCACCTTCACCCTCGGCGAACCCTTCCTGTTCGCTGTCGGCGTAACGTTCGCCGGGAAACAGGGGGATGACGGTTTCTTCGCCGGACGACAAGGCAAGTTCCTGCTCCAGATAACCGCGCAAGCCGTTTTCGTAGCACCAGGTGTCGGTTTCACCGGTTTTGTCATTTTTCAGTTCAACCCGGACACCGGACAAGAGAATAGCTTTGGAACGAAGCAGGTGCTTTAGCTCGGCAAGCGGAATCGTCACGGTGTCGAAATAGCGGCCGTCAGGCCAGACGGTAACCCGGGTTCCGGATTTTTTCTCGCCGCGTGAGAGGGGACGCGATGACAACGGTTCGGACACGGCTCCGTCTGTCAAGGTGAGGTGGTGGACCCCCTTGTCACGCCATACCGTGACTTCGATACGCCGGGAGAGGGCGTTGGTGACGGACACACCGACGCCGTGCAATCCGCCGGAAAAGGCGTAGGCGTTGTTTCCCCCCTTGGTGAATTTGCCGCCGGCGTGCAGACGGGTGAACACAATTTCGACTGTAGGGATTTTTTCTTCCGGATGAAGGCCGACCGGAATACCGCGGCCGTCGTCTTCAACGCTGACGCTGCCGTCTTCATGCAAGGTAACGAGGATATTTTTGCAGTAACCTCCGATCGCTTCATCGGATGCGTTGTCGATGACTTCGGTCACGATGTGAAGCGGGTTTTCCGTCCGCGTGTACATGCCGGGTCGCTGGCGTACCGGTTCAAGCCCTTTCAGAATCCGGATCGAAGCTTCGCTGTAACTGGATTTTTTTTCTGCCATAAGTGTCATAATGGATGACCTGTTTTCACAGACAGGTTTGTCAATCCGCCAAAACGGCCCGGTTTTACCGTTTCCCCCGGGACATGCCAAAAACGACGTGTTGTCAGGGCGGTCGAAGTGGAGAAAGCCGGGAAGCGGCGCTTTGAGCCTGTCGGAGTGACGGGTGAAACCAAAAGCCTTTTGTATTGGACAATTGGCATTGTAGATAAT
>DBGFLV010000100.1:0-5534 GCA_048528425.1 Oxalobacter sp.
ATGCAAGACGAAAACGAAAATTGCGCAGGATGATCCTTCTGGCCAGCATTCCTGCCTGTCTGGTTGCCCTGGCACTGAACCGGTCACCGGTTCGTGAATTCGTTTCCGTTCATCTGGTACAGCGTACGGTTTCACCGGTCAAAAGCGTCGATGTTTTGCCGGTGAGTGCACCAGAGAATGCCTTGCATAATCGTGCCGATCGTCGTCTTCCTGTTGCCGAGGACTGAATCTTTTCGTTTAATGCCTTTCTTTAAGAGCTTTTCATTTTTGCCGGGAACCCAAGGTTTCCGGCTTTTTTTGTTTCACGGGCAAGCTGTTCAACCGCCACCTGTGTTATGCCAGGGGGTACGGTCGGATGCGGTACACAAGGTTGAAAATGCGTGTTGTCGACTGGTTTGAAAGACCGGGACCCATGTTGACCATCCCGGTGAAAGCAGAAGGCGTTTTAAGGAAGTGCCGTGTTGAAAACGCTTTTTGGAAAAAGACCGGTTTCTTGCGTCAGGTTCAAACGGTGAAAAATTTTGCGGTTAAGGTAACCGTGGAAACCGTTTTCATCCCTGGGGAAGGAATGAACATGTCGATGGTAAAAGCGTTGGGAGCCGAATGTATCGGATCGTTCTGGCAGATTTTCGGAGGCTGCGGCAGTGCCCTTCTGGCTGCCGTTTTTCCGGAACTGGGGGTCGGTTACGTCGGGGTCGCCATTGCTTATGGACTGACGGTGACGACAATGGCGTTTGCCTTGAGCCATATTTCCGGTTGCCACTTGAATCCCGCCATTACCATCGGGCTGGCGGCCGGGGGTAATTTTCCCTGGAAAAACGTCATTCCCTATGTCGTCATGCAGATCATTGGGGCATGTTGCGCCGCGTTCGTTCTCTATCTGATTTATACGGGCCGACCGGGTGCCGAAGTAGGCAGTTTCGCCTCTAACGGTTACGGCGAGCATTCGCCCGGTCATTACAGTCTTTTCGCCTGTTTTCTCGTCGAATCCGTTCTCGCTGCCGGTTTTTTGTTCGTCGTGATGGGTGCGCACGATTCGAAAATGCCGACCGTGCTCGCTCCGATCGCCAGCGGTTTGTGCCTGGCCTTGATTCACTTGATTTCCATTCCGGTGACCAACACGTCAGTCAACCCGGCCCGTTCGACGGCACAGGCACTTTTCGCCAGCGTGTCCTGGCCTCTTCAACAGTTGTGGATGTTTTGGGCCGCCCCGATTGTCGGTGGGGTGATCGGTGCACTGGCGTATCGCTGGTTCGTGATGAGCCGCCCTGCTCAGACAGGTGAAACACAGGCAGGAGGCAAGTCGTGAAAATGGTTCGTCTCCCTTTTTCCGGTAAAGCCGGGAGAGTCAGGCCAAACAGGACGGTTCGGCCGCTTTTGTTCAGGCCGGTGGCAGGGGAGTACGGTAGAGCGGAAAAGCCGCTTGTCTTCACGGTGTGAAATGGAACCGGGCTTTAATGGCGTATCGTTTTTAAACAGGCCCGGATTTTTGTTGGGTGACAGGCTTCATCGGGTAGTGAAGGCGTACGAGAGCAAACGGCAAACGGGCTGAAAGCAACCGTCTGCTGACAATCGGCTGTTACGAAGTACAGGCTGTTAGGGTGTAAACCTGATCGGCAGGAGCTGACCGAAAATCCATTGTCCCGTATCATTCAGGACGGTGCCCGAGTTGCGCCCACAATTAATACGAAGACCTCCTTTCTGAAGCGGGGTCTTTTTTTACGGAACTGGCGAGCAAGGCGGATGTGAAGAGGGTCGATCTCTTGAAGAAGGAGATCGCCCGGAACGGCGTTCCGATCGGGAGTGTTCATTATTTTGCTACAGCCGAGCCACCCAGGGGGTACCTGAAAGCAGATGGTTCTTCAGTCAACAGGACAACGTATCGGGAATTGTTCGATGTTATCGGTACCGTATCCGGGGAAGGCGACGGCGAGACGACATTCAATCTGCCGGATTTACGAGGCGAATTCGTAAGAGGATTTGACGATGGGAGAGGCGCTGATCCGGATCGTGCTTTCGGCTCCTGGCAAGTCACCACGGCCTTTATGGGTGACGGGGACGGTTACAATGTCCCTCTGGTCAATCTGAACAACGCGACCCATAAACAGATACTGGGTTTTGATTTCGATGTCGCTCCTGTCAATGCAACACCGGTCAATTTGCCGTGGGTGGATGCAGCTTATTCTGCAGCCGGTGCTGCTGTAACCGGAACTCACGCTTTCGGCAGCGCTTCCATCAGTGTCGATTTTGCCCGGAGCCGACCCCGTAATGTCGCCTTGCTGGCCTGTATCAAGGCGTTCGATGCGCCGCCTGAATCAGTGTGAACCGACAGCCGGATTGGGACGGTGACGACCTGCCTTGACTGCCGATCGACCGACCTGGATACCGGTTTACCGTCCTTCCCGTTTCAGAGAACGAGTGGGACAGGCTGGCGCGCTGCAGTGCTTTTCGGTCGGTCCGGTTGGTGGTTTGCCGTCCGGACGAGAACGTCATCCCGGCCGGCAGACGGTCTGGTTTGCAGCTGACTCTACCTGAAGAGAACCGGCGTAGTCCCGTTGCTGCACAAAACGACAGGCCGCAATCCTTTGGCTGTGCTGGATCCCGTCGGCCTCCTTACCTGTCGGTATGCCTGCCGAAGCGGTCTTGTTTTTTCACTTCCGGTGTATAATCTCATCCGGGCCAGGGAATTTTCGTTCACAAGACGAGGGATACCCGGCAGACCGAATTCCTGTTTTACAAAAAGGAGGCCATGATGACTTTCACACAAAAAATCCATCAGGCTGCGCTGTTGGGCGGTTTGCCTGCCTGCATGGTGGCCATGATTCTTTTCAGAGACCCTTCCAGTGACCAGCCTGCTCACGACATGCCGGGAGGGGCGAACCGGGTGGTGAACCGGAACCGTAACGTCAATGTGCCGCTGCCTGTTCCCGAGCGGGAAAATCGTCCGGGCAACCGGCGATACCGGGAACGGGAAGCGGAAGAACGGACTCGACTTTTCGATCGTTTTTGAACGGCTTGTACCGGACTGACCGGTTTGCCCGAGAGTTGAGTCGGGATGTCCGGTCTTTTACCTGTTTTCCCGTTTTTTCGAAGTCGGGAAAAAAGAGCTTTTCGCAAAACGTTGAGACGACCGTTCCCCTCACAAAAACAGAGCCTGCAAGGCGGAACACGCCTTTTCGCCTGTTGCCGGACGGGTCAGACGCATTCTTTTTTGACGCAGTCGACGAAGTATTCCCATCGACCGTCGGTTTCCTGACGGATCAGGCCGTGGACGTCGGTTTCGAAACCGGGGAAGCGGTTGTTGAAATCGCGAGCGAATTTCAGGTAGTCGACGATGGTCTTGTTGAAGCGTTCGCCTGGAATCAGCAGTGGAATACCTGGCGGATAGGGTGTCAGCAGGATAGCGGTCACACGGCCTTCCAGTTCGTCGATGGGTACCCGTTCGATTTCACGGTGCGCCATTTTGGCGTAAGCGTCGGACGGTTTCATGGCCGGACTCATGTCGGACAGATACATTTCAGTCGTCAGGCGCGCGACGTCGTATTCGCGATAAAAGTCATGGATTTTCTGGCACAACTCGCGCAAACCCAGACGCTCGTAGCGGGGATGAGCGGCAGCGAATTCCGGCAAAATGCGCCAGATCGGCTGATTCTTGTCGTAATCGTCCTTGAACTGTTGGAGGGCAGTCACCAGCGTGTTCCAACGGCCTTTGGTGATGCCGATGGTGAACATGATGAAGAAGCTGTAGAGCCCGCATTTTTCGACGATGATGCCGTTTTCGGCCAGATACAGCTTGACGATCGACGCGGGAATACCGGTTTTCTCGAATTCGCCTTCAAGTGACAGGCCCGGCGTGATGACGGTCGCCTTGATGGGATCTAGCATGTTGAATCCCGGCGCGATGTTGTCGAATCCGTGCCAGGTGTCTTCGGCTTTCAAAATCCAGTCTTCCCGTTGCCCGATGCCGTTTTCGGCAAAGTCGTCCGGCCCCCAGACTTCGAACCACCAGTCTTTGCCCCATTCTTTTTCGATTTTGCGCATGGCCCGTCGGAAATCGAGGGCTTCGAGGATGGATTCTTCTACCAGCGCGGTACCACCCGGCGGTTCCATCATGGCGGCGGCCACGTCGCAGGAAGCGATGATGGCGTATTGCGGCGATGTAGAGGTATGCATCAGAAACGATTCGTTGAAAAGGTTCTGGTCGAGTTTGACTTCTTCGGATTCCTTGACGAGGATTTGGGAGGCCTGTGACAGTCCGGCCAGCAGTTTGTGCGTGGACTGCGTCGAAAAGATCATCGACTTTTTGGCCGGTGGACTGTATTTGCCGATGGCGTGCATGTCCTTGTAAAAGTCGTGGAAAGCGGCATGTGGCAGCCAGGCTTCATCGAAATGGAGCGTGTCGATTTTACCGTCGAGCATGGTTTTAATCGTTTCGACGTTGTAGACGATGCCGTCGTAAGTCGATTGCGTAATCGTCAGGATACGGGGTTTTTTGTTTTTGGCGTCGCGGGCGAAAGGATTGGCGTCGATTTTCTTTTTGATGTTTTCCGGTTCGAATTCTTCTTTGGGGATCGGGCCGATGATGCCGTAATGGTTGCGCGTCGGCATCAGGAAGACGGGGATGGCGCCGGTCATGATGATGGCGTGCAAAATGGATTTGTGACAGTTGCGGTCGACGACGACGATGTCACCGTTGGCAATGGTGGAATGCCAGACGATTTTGTTGGAAGTGGACGTTCCGTTGGTGACGAAATAGCAGTGGTCGGCGTTGAAAATGCGGGCGGCGTTCCGTTCGCTCTGGGCAACCGGGCCGGTGTGATCCAGCAACTGACCGAGTTCCTCGACGGCGTTGCAGACGTCGGCACGTAACATGTTTTCACCGAAAAACTGGTGAAACATCTGGCCGATCGGCGACTTTAAAAAAGCGACGCCTCCGGAATGGCCGGGACAGTGCCAGGAATACGAACCGTCTTGTGCATAGTGCATCAAGGCACGGAAAAACGGGGGCGCCAGACTGTCCAGATAGGTTTTCGCTTCCCGGATGATGTGTCGGGCGACGAATTCCGGCGTGTCTTCGAACATGTGAATGAAGCCGTGCAATTCACGCAACAAGTCGTTGGGGATGTGGCGCGACGTCCGGGTTTCACCGTACAGGTAAATGGGAATGTCGGCGTTTTTGCTGCGGATTTCGGTGACGAAGGCGCGAAGGGGCTTCAAGGCTTCGTTGATTTCTTCTTCGGAACCGGCGCCGAATTCCTCGTCATCAATCGACAGGACGAAAGCGGAGGCGCGAGATTGCTGTTGTGCAAACTGGGACAGGTCGCCGTAGCTGGTTACGCCCAGTACTTCCATGCCTTCGTCTTCCATCGCTTTGGCGAGCGCACGGATGCCCAGTCCGGAAGAGTTTTCTGAACGGTAATCTTCATCAATGATGACGATCGGAAAGCGAAATTTCATCGCGGTCTCCAAAAAAGCGGGGGAAGGAAAAGGCAGTGGAAAGAGCGTTGTTTTGATACGTCTTTTTAGAATTCCTG
>DBGFLV010000101.1:0-4469 GCA_048528425.1 Oxalobacter sp.
TAACGTTTCGTTAATTCAAATTGAAATAAGGTGAATCAGCTCATTGCGCACGGTAGTGTACCTTCGTGACTTTGTCTATTCATTTACCATGTCCGGTAACGGCCAGGTGAGTCACGGCGCTGTCCGGGCCGGTCTGCCGGGAGTGGACATCTGCCGGACACTTCATCAGGTCGTCTGGCCGCATTTCCGCCCTCGGCTTGCTCCTTTCCCGCACAAGGCCGTCACCCGATGCAATCACCGATGGTATATCGGCAAGGAGAGCAGCCGGTGCCACACCGGACGCAAGTCGTTTCCGGGCGGGTGAAAACAGCGTGTCGACTTGGACGTTTCCCGTTAAACACGGAGCCCATCTTTTGAAACGGCCCTGCATTCTGATACGGTTCACGCTCCGGCCTTTTGCGAAGAATCGTCTGACGTTTTCGGCAACGCTGCAAGCGGCCATCCTCAAAAGGAGGCGGCTCATCAACGTCGCGACTGAAAGCCGTTTCATTGGCCCTTTTCTACCGGCAGGCCGTTTTAAAACGTCTGGGCCGTTGCCCGTACCACGATCTCGTTGACGGAAGTGTTCTCCGGTTGGGAGACGGCGTAGACAACGGCGTGAGCAACGGTATCGGCCGGAATGGCGAACTGTTTGTAAGCCGTCAGGATCGCCTCACGAGACGTCGGATCGGAACTGCCGTACATCAATTCGGACTCGATGAACCCTGGGGAAATGACCGTGACCCGGAATTTTCCGGCCGATTCGATCCGGATGCCTTCCGAAAGGGCACGGACGGCGTATTTGGTGGCAGAATAAACTATCCCGTTGGGAGCGGCGACTTTCAGACCGGCGACGGAAGCCAGATTGATAAAATGACCGCTCCCCTGTTTTTCGAAAACGGGCCACGCTGCCGCCACACCATAGAGAATGCCCTTGACGTTCACGTCAATCATACGATCCCATTCATCGACCTTCAATGCCGGGAGCGGTGCCATCGACATGACGCCTGCATTGCCGACCAGCACGTCCAGACGGCCGTTTTGTCGAACAACGTCGTTGACTAGCGCCTCGACTTGTGCGCGTACCGTCACGTCCACTGCGTAATACGCCGCTTTGCCGCCGGCGTCGTTGATCTCGTCCGTGATTTTCGCCAGCCGGTCTTTGCGGCGGGCAGCCAGTGCGACGATTGCCCCTTCATTTGCCAGTTTTCGGGCGATGGCTTCACCGATTCCACTGCTGGCGCCGGTGACGATAACGACTTTGTCTTGAATCCTGTTCATGATTTCGGTTTTACCTTTTCAATTAAAATACAAAAATAAATAAATTGATTCATTGACTTGAATAACGTTTTTCAAGTACTTTCTTATAAACGTTTCTTGTCGTTTCCGCTTCGTCGGTCCCGACTTCATCGTTCAGTAAATTGAGTACCTTTTCCAGTTGTTCCGGGGTAACCCCAACGTTCATCGTGGCATTTAAGTGATAGTGCAACTGATTTTCAGTACCCGACAGGGCGGCCAGCGCCGAGATTGTCGCGATTTCCCGGTCGGTATAGTCCAGTACGCCACGGCTGAAAATGTCGGCGAACAAATGGTCTTTCAGGAAGGTGTCGATGGCGGGGGCAAAAAGCGAATAACCGCTTTTCGGGGGGAGTTCGGTGATTCCCGACAGCGTCATCCTGACTTTTTCACCGTATTCGTCGCGATTGATGCCGGCGGCCAATAGCGCAGGAGATTCGCCGGCAGGGTCGGTGACGCCTTGCCGTTGGCGTTCGGCCAGGACAGTCATGAAGGTTTGGATGCCGTTTAGACTTCTCGGGAAACCGGTGTAGGCGTACAACTGGATCAGAATTTCCTTGATTTCGCTGATCGTCAATCCGGCATCCAGCCCGTCATTCAGGGACTTTTCCAGTTTGGGCAAATCACCTCGGGCGGTAAAAGCTGCGATGGTTGCGATTTTTTCTTGCCGGGTATCGACACTCGGTTTTGAGGTATTCATGGTATGGGCCTTTACAAGAGTCGTCATACAGAGCAGGGTAACGAACACCCCGGCCAGTCATGCCAATCTGTTGCGGTTCACGGTCTTTTTTCTAGAGTGAGCGTAACGGGAGAAATCCGGTCACGACCGGATTTCGATCAGCGTCCTGTCATTTTTTCCAGTTTTTCCGGGTAACGCGCTCCTTCGAGCCGGATGGTCGAAACGGCTTCGCGGATAGCAAGGAGATCGTCTGCCGTCAGACTGACGTTAACGGAACCGATGTTTTCTTTTAGGCGTGACAGCCGTGTCGTTCCCGGAATCGGGACGATCCACGGCTTTTGGGCCAAAAGCCAGGCCAGCGCGATTTGCGCCAGTGTGGCCTGTTTTTCCCGGGCGATTCGCCGTATCAGGTTGACCAGTACCGCGTTCGCTTTCATGGCTTCCGGCGTAAAACGCGGCAAGACACTGCGGAAGTCGGTCGGGTTGAAAACCGTTTTTTCGTCAAATGTCCCGGTCAAATAACCTTTGCCGAGCGGGCTGTAAGGGACGAAACCGATACCGAGTTCGTCAAGCACCGGCAGGATGGCTTCTTCCGGTCGTCGCCACCACAGCGAATATTCGCTCTGGACGGCCGTGACCGGATAAACCGCATGGGCCCGGCGAATCGTCTGCGCGCCTGCTTCAGACAGGCCGAAATACCGGACTTTGCCTTCGCGGATCAACTCGCCCACAGTCGAGGCCACTTCTTCGATCGGAACGGCCGGATCGACCCGGTGTTGATAGAAGAGATCCAGCGTTTCGACACCGAGTCGCTTCAGCGAAGCTTCGGCCACCGCACGGATGTGTTTTGGTCGGCTGTTCAAGGCCTTCCATGTTCCGTTTTCGGTCGGGTCGGGTGCGAAACCGAATTTGGTAGCGATCACGACGTCGTGACGAAACGGTTTAAGGGCTTCGCCGACAAGTTCTTCGTTAGTGAAAGGGCCGTACACCTCGGCCGTGTCAAAAAAAGTCATGCCCCGTTCGACCGCTCCCCGGATCACCGCGATCATTTCCCCTTTGTCACGGACAGACCCATAACCGAAGCTCATGCCCATACATCCCAGTCCTAACGCCGAGACTTTCGGGCCGTTTTTTCCTAATTGACGTTTTTCCATGTCTTTTCCTTTTTCTGTCAGTCAAAAGGGACGTTTTTCTTTTCTTCCGTTTCCGGCAGGCGTGACTCGTCCGGCAAACGAAGGGTCGACATATCAATGACGAAACGGTAATGGACGCCGGATTGTTCCAGCCGTGCGAAAGCCTGATTGATCTCGTCCATCCGGATTATTTCGCATTCCGGCAGAATGTTTTTTCGTGCACAAAAATCCAGCAGCTCCTGGGTCTGGCGAATGCCGCCGATAGGGGAGGCCGCGATTCGGCGACGACCCAAAATCATGGGGACGGTGGACAATTCATGGACAGGCCCGACTTGTCCGACGATAACCAATGTGCCGTCGACGTCCAGCAGTGACATGTACGGGTTTAGATCGTGTTTGACCGGTACCGTGTCGATAATCAGATCCAGTGTGGATTGGGCCTGTGTCATGGCTGCTTCATCGGACGAGACAAGCAACCGGTCGGCACCGAGCGACACGGCATCGGCTTCCTTCGTTTTCGTTCGGCTGATCACGGTCACGTCGGCCCCAAGTCCGACAGCCAGTTTGACGGCCATGTGGCCCAGACCCCCCATACCGATAATGCCGACACGGCTGCCCGGCCCGACGTTCCAGGTTCTAAGGGGCGAATAAGTCGTGATGCCGGCACACAGGAGCGGGGCTGCTCTTGACAGGTCCAGCCCGGCGGGAACGCGCAATACGAATGGCTCGCGGACAACGATATGTCTGGAATAACCGCCCTGAGTCACCTCGCCGCTCAGGCGGTCATACGCGCTGTAAGTGCCTGTCATGCCGTCGCGGCATAGTTGTTCCTCGCCTTTTTTGCACATGTCACATTCCAGGCAACTGTCCACCATACAGCCGACGGCGACAGTGTCACCTGCCCGATAACGGGTAACGCCCGAACCGGTCGCTGTGACTCGTCCGATAATTTCGTGACCGGGAACAACAGGATAAACCGTCCAGTTCCAGTCGTTGCGCGCCATGTGCAGATCCGAATGACACACGCCACAGTAAAGAATGTCGATGGCCACATCGTCCGGCCGCAAATCGCGCCGTTCGAAAACGGTGGGAACCAGCGACGTATCGGGGGAATGAGCAGCGTAACCAACCGTTTTCATAGTGACCTCTTCAAGAAACAAAATGATGAAACGAACCGTTCTTTCCGACACCGGCCGGCATTCGAAAAAGCCGTTGGCATTCGGGACGGGACGGTCTGATCCGTGCTTTGCGCCGGTTTGCCGTCCCCATAAAGCGTAGCGCTGGAGAAGGTGAAAATGAAGGTGTGAAATTGTCTTATTCTTGCCCGATTCTCTCGTTCGATGGCACAATCGGAAAAAGAAACGTACCCGGCTTTCACTGCG
>DBGFLV010000102.1:0-8451 GCA_048528425.1 Oxalobacter sp.
TCTTTTGAAAAAATATCCATATCCTATTCCCAGCCGGGAAGAAATTCTTGAATCCCTGCGTGAATCGGTCCGAGGCCGCAGTGTCAAAACGATCGCTCGGGATCTTCATGTCAAAAAAACGGAAATCGACGGTTTGTTGAAACGCCTCGACGCGATGGAACGGGACGGTCAATTGACGTGTGACGCCAAGGGCAACTATAAAGTCAATCAGGCTACCCGTTTTATTACCGGTTACGTGCACAGCCATCCGGACGGATACGGTTTTGTCATTCGCGACGACGGTGGAGACGATATTTTCCTGTCGGAAAATGAAATGCAGAAAGTCCTGCACAACGACCGGGTGGAAGTACGCGTTGTCAGTACGGATCGAAAAGGGCGGCCGGAAGGGGTCATCGTTTCGGTGTTGAGCCGGGCGCACACGCACATCGTCGGACGACTAATCAATGAAAACGGCGTTTGGCTGATCGTTCCGGAAGACAAGCGGCTCACTCACGATGTTCTCGTTGACGGTTCACCTGGTAACGCCAAAGCGGGACAGATTGTCAATGCCCAGTTGGTCACGCAACCTTCCCGCTATTCACAGCCGGTGGCTAAAATTACCGAAGTCGTTGGCAATATTGACGATCCGGGCATTGAAATTGAAATCGCTGTGCGCAAATTCGGTTTGCCGCATGTTTTTTCTCGGGAAGCGCTTCTGGAAGCGGATCATTTACCCGAGCAGGTCCTTGCTGAAGACTACGCCGGCCGCGTCGATTTGAGGGATGTCCCGCTGGTAACGATCGACGGGGAAGACGCGCGGGATTTTGATGATGCTGTTTATTGCGAACCCGTCAAAATGGCGGACGGGGACGGTTACCGACTGATCGTCGCTATTGCCGACGTCAGCCATTACGTCCAGCCGAATGCGCCGCTTGATAAAGATGCCCTTTTGCGGGCGACGTCGGTTTATTTTCCGCGGCGCGTGATCCCGATGTTGCCGGAAAAACTCTCGAACGGTTTGTGTTCCTTGAACCCCGGCGTCGACAGACTGGTGCTGGTATGCGACGCCCTGGTGTCGTCGGCCGGAAAAATCGAGGCCTACCAGTTTTATCCGGCCGTCATCCATTCGGCGGCCCGACTGACTTATACCCAGGTTGCCGCCGTTCTAAAGAACCAGCGTAGTCCGGAAGCGATCATTTATTCCGAGCTGGTGCCGCATTTGATGAACCTGTACGGTCTGTACAATGTGTTGGCCAAAGCTCGGGAAGAAAGGGGTGCGATCGACTTCGAGACAGTCGAAACCTACATTGTCTGTAACGAAGCGGGAAAAATTGACAAAATCGTACCGCGTATCCGTAACGATGCTCATAAACTGATCGAGGAATGTATGCTGGCGGCGAATGTGTGTGCTGCCGATTTCATCACACGTCATCATCATCCCGGGACTTACCGGGTTCATGCGCAACCCAACGAACAAAAACTCGAACAAGTCCGGTCTTTTCTCGCCCAGATCGGTTTGTCGCTGGGTGGCGGCGAATCGCCGTCGCCGTCCGATTATGCGTCTTTGATAAAGCAGATCGAATCCCGGCCGGATGCGCCGCTTTTGCAGACGATGCTGTTGCGTTCGATGCAGCAGGCGATGTACAGCCCCGACAACATCGGCCACTTCGGACTGGCTTATGACGCATACACTCATTTCACCAGTCCGATACGGCGTTATCCGGACTTGTTGACTCATCGGGTCATCAAAGCGCTTTTGAAAGGCAAACGGTACGTTCCGCAAGGCATCGACCGCCGCCTGTTGAACGCCAATGTGCCCAGCTCGATTCGCAAACAAATGCTGAAAGAAAAAGCGGACAATAAAAAGGGCAATGCGGAATTGTCGATTTGGGAAGCGCTAGGCTTACACTGTTCGGCGAACGAACGGCGCGCTGATGACGCGTCCCGCGATGTCGAGGCATGGCTGAAGTGTTATTTCATTCGTGACAAACTGGGCGAACATTTTACAGGTACCATTTCCGGCGTGACCGGTTTCGGCGTGTTTATTCAACTGGATGACCTCTTTATCGAAGGTCTGGCCCACATTGCCGATCTTGGGAACGATTACTATCATTTCGACGAAGTGCGCCATGAGCTGCGCGGTGAGCGTACCGGTGTCCGTTATCAGTTGACTGACCGGGTGACCGTGCAGATCAGCCGGGTGGATATGGATGCCCGCCAAATCGATCTCCGCATTGTCGACGGACCGTTCAAGAGCGACCAGAAGGAAGGAGCCGCAGGGCAGCGTGTCCTTTTCGACCGGTACAAAAAACGAAGTATCGCGTCGGTTACGGACAAGGATGCCCGGGTGGAACCGGCATCCCGTGCAGTACGAACGCCAAAGTCGCGCTAGGCATTCCTTTTTACAGTTGAAAAAACAATGAAAAACAAAGTCATATTCGGATTTCACGCCGTTACGTCCCGTTTGCGCCATGAAGCGTCGTCCGTGGAAGAAATTTATGTGGATGCCGGGCGAACGGATCGGCGGATGCAGGATTTGCTGAAAGCGGCGAAAGCCGCCGGTGTCCGGGTTATCCAGGCCGACGGGCCTCGTCTGGACAAAATGACGGGTACCCGTCGTCATCAGGGGGCGGTCGCTCTGGCCGCTCCTCTGTCGTTGGCGCGCAATCTGGACGAGTTGCTGGATGGAATTGAAGGTGAACCGCTTTTGCTGGTTTTAGACGGTATTACCGATCCCCACAATCTGGGTGCCTGCCTGCGCGTTGCCGACAGTGCAGGAGCCCACGCCGTCATCGCGCCAAAAGACCGTTCCGTCGGTATTAATGCGACGGTCGAAAAGGTGGCTAGCGGTGCGGCCGAAACCGTACCCTACATTACCGTCACTAATCTGGCGCGAACCTTGCGGCAGTTAAAAGAGCGAGGCATCTGGGTGGTGGGCACATCCGACAATGCCGAAAAAAGTCTTTTCGAACCGGACTTTTCGGCAGGAACGGCTTTCGTCATGGGGTCCGAGGGAGAGGGATTGCGTCGCTTGACGAAGGACACATGTGATGAATTGGTCGCCATTCCCATGTTCGGCACGGTCGAAAGCCTGAATATTTCGGTAGCGTCCGGTATCTGTCTGTATGAAGCGCGTCGCCAGCGACTCATGAAAATCCGCCAATAAGCTACACTATCCGTGCACATTTCGGATGAAACGGTTATTATCGGTCTCCCGTTTGTTTACAGGTTTTCAGACACATGTTCCGTCACCTTCGCGAAGACATCAACAGCATCATTGAACGTGATCCCGCTGCCAGAAACACCTGGGAGGTATTGACCTGTTACCCGGGATTTCAGGCGATTCTCATCCATCGCGCTTCGCACTGGTGCTGGAATCACGGTCTGAAGTGGTTTGCACGGTTTCTTTCCCATCTGACCCGTATCGTCACCGGGATTGAAATTCATCCGGCGGCCGTGATCGGTCGTCGGGTATTCATTGATCACGGCTGCGGTGTCGTGATCGGTGAAACCGCGGAAGTGGGTGACGACTGCACCATTTATCAAGGGGTCACGTTGGGCGGGACTTCCCTTAGCAAGGGAAAAAAACGTCATCCTACCCTGGAGAAAGGAGCCATTATTGGCGCCGGTGCCAAGGTACTGGGCAGTTTTACCGTAGGGGAAATGGCCAAAGTCGGTTCCAATGCCGTTGTCGTCAGAGCCGTTCCTGCCGGAGCGACGGCTGTCGGGAACCCGGCCAGGATCATCCGGAAAGACGAAAACAGAAGTCAGTCCGACGCAGCCAGTGTGCTGTTTTCGTCATATGGCATCACTCCCAATGAAGACGATCCGTTGATCAAGGCTTTGCGCGGTCTGATCAATAACACGGCTGCTCAAGAACATCAGTTGAAAAACGTCATCGCTGCCTTAAAAGCGGCGAACATTCCATTGGAGACGTTACCGGAAGAAGAGAAAGTCAGTCCGGAACAATTGAACAAGTTAGTTGAGTAGTTTCAGCGGTTGGAAACCGCCGGACGGGGCAATGACGGCCGGGATGCGTTTCCGGACTTGTCTTGCGGATCGGGGCGAGGTACGGAAACACGATAGGGCAAATTCCCTGTTCGCCGCGTTCGCAGTGACGCTTTTTCAGCAATGCTTTCGATTTTGACGGGTTAGGTAGGGTGCCACGCGGCGTCCCGAGACGCCGGTAAAAGAAAACCGGTCAGGTATCGAGGGTGACACGTAAACAGGTTGCTGGAACACGTGGTTTTTCATCCTGAAAAATGGATGGTAACCGAGTGCCGGTCTGAAGCGTCATCGGCCGAATCGTAAAAAATGATTGGCCAGGAAAGGACTTTATGTCCTTTCGTCCATTCGCATTTCATCATGCAGAGAAATCCGACAAAATCGGGATATCCTGTGACTGGGGGGTATCGGCAAAGTCATTCATCTGGCTGGACAGTCTGCCGAATTTGCGTCTGCTTTTGCTAGCTAGCAGAGGACATTCGCTTTACTGAAAAACTGACAGAGGGTTTTTTTCCGGGCTGATGTAATAAGGATATCCGTTTTTTCAGATCGGGCGGAAGCATCGGCTTCCGGTTTTTTCGTGCTCGACTTTTTCTTTTCGGTGTTTGCCGTCTGTCTTGTGCGGTAAAGTTTATCTCGTTTGCCGGACAAGCTTCTTTTTATCTGTGTGATGGCTGGGGAGAGGCCTTTCGAGAAAAGCGTTTGTTCTGTGCAGATTCCTGACAGCCGTGTCCGGATGGAAGACACAATAACAAACCGGATGGTGCATGCTGAAAAACAGGAGGGTTGACGCTTTAAACGGAAGCCTCTTTCATACGGTTCCCTTTGCGGAACGCAGCAAAAAAGAGCGTTTGGTTGGCGAATAAGCGTAAACACACCGAGCCCGGGATGGACCGGAAGATAGCGAAGTGAGCGTTCACACCTGTGTCGAAGTGGACGGTTTGACAATCCGGCGGTAAGTGAAGCCGGACAGATGACTCCGATAACGGACACGGAAAGAATCGAGCGTCAGCAAAGTCGGTAACGGCCCGTCTCTCAGCTTGCCGTGCCGTACGTTGCCGGTATGTCCAGAAACTCCGGAGCCAACGTGTGCGAAGAGGAAATACGGAAGTACAAGAAGACCAGAGCCAGTACCGACGGCTGTCTTCCTTCAGGCGGAGAAAGCCGTGAAAACAGAGGAAGATCGCCTGAAAAAACGAATACGTTGTGGTTGGTTTTTCCGATGCAGAAAGAAAAAGTGGCAGCCGGTTTGTTTTCCCGGAATACAGGATAATTGATCGGGCCAGCTACGTGAAAAGGACGTCTGATAGAAGCAAGCGAGAAAACGGATCGGTTTGCCGACACTGGCCTGAACACGTGACAGGACGAATCGGGTCAGCCGGTAGAGACAGGCGATCCCTTGGGAAAGGGACGACTCAAAAAAGGAGACGCAGCCAAACCGAAGCGCCAGGGAACGTCTTTGGCCCTGGAAATACCGATTCGGGGGCCTGTCACGATGTCAACGGCTTTCGCTTTCGGCACCAGTTTAAAAGGGGAATCGCGAAGCGAGAGGCCGTTTTCTTTCAGTGTAATGGCCAACGCTTGACAAACCCGTCCGGGACCGGCACACAGTAATCGCAAATCAGCCATTTTTCGTCTTTCTTTCATGACGTCGATACCTTCAACCGGTTCGAGCGCACGGATCAAGACGGCGGAACCGTGATTTTTTTCTCCACAGACGAAGTTGACGCACCAGTGAATTCCGTAGGAACGGTAGACGTAAAGGGTTTCGGGTTCACCGAACATGACGGCATTACGCGGCGTCGGGCCACAGTAACTATGAGACGCCGGATCGGACTGATCGTACGCTTCTGTTTCGACAATGATGCCGCCGACGCCCCGGTAAGTAAAAAATGAACCGATCAGTTCGCGGGCGACCTGTTCCGATGAACCGGAAAAATCAATGGAAAACGGGTGATTTTTCATACAGCCGGTCAAGAGAAAATGGAGTTGTTACAGGGAATGCCGGACGATTTCACCTTCGGCAGACAATTCGAGCCAATCGCCGTGCGGATTTTCACTGTCCAGATTCCAGTCCGACAACACCAGGCGGATCCGTTTTCCCTGTTCATCGGTGTAAACGTGGCTGCCCGGTCGATGGGTGTGACCGTGAATCAAAACGGATGCCCCCGTTTGGATGAACACGTCGGCTATCGCTGCAGCATTGACATCCATGATCTGTGCGGACTTTTCCTGATTGTTTTTCCGGCTGTCGTCACGCATGTCGGCAATCAGCGCTTTTCTCCGGGGTAACGGCATTGCAAGAAATTGGTGTTGCCAGGCCGGATTGCGCACCATGTTTCGAAATTGCATGTAGGCTGGGTCATCCGTGCATTGCGCATCGCCGTGAACCAGGGCGATTTTCGCCGTACCGGTTTCGACAACGGCCACTTCCGGCAAGGCTGTTGCACCTGTTGCTTCCAGAAATTTCTTCCCGGTCAAAAAATCGCGGTTACCGCATAGCCAGAAAACGGCCGTTCCACTGTCGGACAATGCTTTCAATGCGGCCGTTATCGTCTGAAGATAAGCCGAATCCATATCGTCGTCACCTGCCCAGTAGTCGAATAAATCGCCCAGGATATAGAGCTTTTCGGCTTGTTTTCCCTGATTTTCCAAAAATTCCAAGAAAGCGCGGGTCGTTTCCGGTAACGCGGGCTGCAAGTGCAGGTCGGAAATGAAAAGCGCTTTTGCGCGTGCTTTCGGTTCGGCTGGCTGGTTCATCGCTTGAATTCGGGTAGACGGGACAACATCAGACTTCTTCGGCTTTTTCGATGACGACATCTTCAAGGGGTACATCATCATGCATGCCGGCGCGGCCCGTACCGACTTTCCGAATACGGTCGATAACGTCTTTGCCCTCAGTCACTTTGCCGAATACACAATATCCCCAGCCGTCCTGACCGGGATAATCCAAAAAGTCATTGCCCTGGACATTAATGAAGAACTGGGCCGTAGCCGAATGCGGATCGGACGTTCTGGCCATAGCAATTGTGTAAGGTTCGTTTGACAAACCGTTGTTGGCTTCGTTTTCAATGGGCGCGCGGGTCGCTTTCTGCTTCATGCCAGGTTCAAAGCCACCGCCCTGGATCATGAAGCCGTCGATGACACGATGGAAAATGGTGTTGTCGTAATGGCCGGAGCGGACGTAGGAAAGAAAGTTTTCAACGGTTTTGGGCGCTTTCTCGGCGTCCAGTTCGATTTTGATCGTGCCGAAATTAGTGTGCAGGGCGACAGCCATAATAATCCTTCTGATAGAGTGGAAAAACAGTTGTGTGCTTTCGTTCTGACAAAACAGATACCGTTTTTCAATATGCACTGTCCGGTCAAAGGAAAACGGAGACAGCCGAACCATCGGATCGGGCATTTCTCTTTATAAAGAGGCATTCTAGCAAACTCTTTGGGTAGACGGGATCGTGAAGCTCAAGGAAAGGCCTTTTTCAACAAGAGTGCTTTGCCAGCAACAAATGCATCATATGAAAAACGGACGTGTTTAGGTAAACCGTTACACACCGAGCGAATTTTGCAATGGAACCGTGAAACTTGTTCTGGAAGACAGACCGGGTTTTCTAAAAGCAGGCAGTGGGGACTCCTCTCTTTTCCTGTCTCGATGGTGTTAAACGGCGATGGAAAACGTTCTCATTGTCAAGCCCGACGGAAGGAGCGGCCGTTTGCGAACGGCAAGCGCTTTATATCGTTCGTGCCTAGACGTCCTGTCTGTTCGGTGCCCGTTTCGGCAAGCGTTTGATGATACTGTTTTTCCACTTGTTGACGAGTCGGGAAAACGTGTCCGGTTGTGGTGGTGTTTCCGAAGGAAAAGCCGGAATGGCCGCGAACCAGGCTGTCAGAGCCGGCAGGCTTTTTCCCTGTTGTTTCAGGGTTTCCAGCTCGTCGGCAATCGGTTTCCACGCCGGCTTGTTGGCGTAATAATGAACGAACCAGTCTGTCGCCGCTTGCAATCTGCCGGTATGTTCAAACACGACGGAAAGGGCGACCTGTTCCAGGGTGTGCTGTTTGACGCCGGCTTCGTTTAACTGATCCATAATGGAGGCCGCGTCAAGTAGCCGGGTTCGGTGATCGCCCGAAAGGCCTACCACACCGGAATTCCACTGGCTGGACTGACTGTCGATACGATGTCCCAGAAGATCGATGCGATTTAACGCCTGCCAGTATTCTTTCCGTGATTCGCGGGCATAGGCTTTTTCTTGACGGTACATCAGGAAAGTGTCTTGTTCGAGCAAGCGGATGAAGCCGTCCAGCGGCTGCCGGGCGATGACGTCGGTATCCAAAAAGACGGTCGTCGCGAACTCGGCTTTTGCGTTCACTTGTTGAATTAGATTCAGTTTGCTCGAATAGAGGTATCCCTTGTGTTCACTGATGCTGGCCAACAGACTCTCTTTGCTGACCGGCTCGATTTCAAGATGTTCCCGG
>DBGFLV010000103.1:0-5950 GCA_048528425.1 Oxalobacter sp.
AAAGGTTTTATAAAATGGCATCACTCAATAAAGTCACCATTATCGGCCATCTGGGCCGTGATCCGGAAAATCGTTATCTGCCAAGTGGCGAACAGGTCACCGGTATTGCGGTGGCCACTACAGACCGCTGGAAAGACAAGGCAACCGGCGAACAGAAAGAGCTGACCGAATGGCATCGGGTTTCCTTTTTCGGAAAACTGGCCGAGATCGCCGCGCAGTATCTGAAAAAAGGGTCGCCGGTTTATATCGAGGGACGGCTCCGGACGCGGAAGTACACCGACAAGGACGGCATTGACCGGTATGCGACCGAAATCATTGCCGATGCCATGCAGATGCTGGGCAGCCGTCAGGATGCGCCCGCACCGAACAAAAACAACACATATGCAGCGGCTAAAGGAGCACCGGCGCGGCCAAAGCCGCGCACTGATCCGGATGATTTTGACGATGATATCCCGTTTTGAGGTATGGCTATGAGCAATCGTTTATGCCCGGTCTGTCACCGCCGCACGTTGACACTTGACCAGACGCACTCCCGCCTGCGTGTCCGGTGCGACGGGCAAAAAGGGGGGTGCGGCTGGGCTATCAAGGTCTGGCATCGTGAGCAAGCAGACGCTTGGGCACTCTTTGACTTGTGTAGCTGGCAGATCGGGCACGATCGGATCAGCGGCACGCTGAAACTGAGGACATAAAATGACCGAAGACATCATCGACGAATTTTTGACGGAGGCCGAGATCGCCAAGCTGACCGGGACGACAAACCCGGCTCTACAAATCAAGCGCCTGGCAAAAGAGGGGTGGGTGTATACCACGGCGATCAAAAACAGTCGTAAAGTCCCGATTGTCGGCCGGTACTACACGCGCCTGCGCATGAGTGGACAAGATACACTTAAGGAGCCGGTTAAAAAAGGCCCTTGTTTTGACCGGGTGCTGTGATGCCGCCGAGCCGTAAAAAGCACAAAAAATTGCCACCCCGTATGATCGTCCGGACATACAAAAACAAAAAGGGCGAGACGTGGATCGGCTATTACTACGAGTACCCGCGGGACGCAAACGGTAAACGCAAAGTCATCCCGCTCGGCGATGACTTTGCCGAAGCCAAAAAAAAATGGGGGGAAATCGAGGGATGTGCCGTACCGGCACCGCAAAAAACGTTGAGATGGATATACACACAATATATGATCTGGGCCGTGACGCCGGAATCCGGTCTCTCCCCCCGGACACGGCGGGACCGGGAAAGTTACTGGCGTGCGCTTGGCCCGGTATTTGGCGACACCGATCCGGATGATCTGCGGCCCGGTCATATGATGCAATATTACGACCGGCGATCATCAAAGATCAGCGCCAAAAAAGAGTTGAGATTTATTTCCGTGCTGTACAACTGGGGGATCGGTCGGGGCTATATCGACACATCCAATCCCGTTACGGGGATTACACGGCAGATGCGTGTGCCCGAAAAGCGGGATATCTATGTAACCGACGACGAGTTTTACCTTGTCTACAAGCACTCTACCGGGGTTATCCGGGATGCTCTGGATATTGCTTATCTGACCGGTCAGCGGCCGGCTGATGTCAAAAAAATGCGGTGGGATCACATCAAAAACGGGCAGTTGCATGTGACACAAAACAAGACCGGGGCAAAGCTTAAAATCAATGTCGTCGGAGAGCTGGCAACAGTACTTAACCGGATCAAAAGCCGCGGACTGGTCAGTATGATGATTTTGTCTGACCCGCATGGCAATCCATTGACCGATGACGGCTACTTCCGCTACCACTTCCACAAAGCTCGGGCTTCGGCGGCAGCCGAAGCGAAAGAACGGGGTATCCCTTTCCGGCCGTTCCAGTTTCGGGACTTGCGGCCCAAAAATGCAACTGACATGCAAAACATCAAAAAGGCACAAGACCTGCTGGGTCACACCACCGAAAAAATGACCCGGCAAGTATATATCCGGGAGGCAGAGGGCAAGGAGGTTGATCCGTTGATGGCGAAAAGTCTTTTCGCCAAACGCAAGAAAAAGCAAGTGGGAAATTAGCTAAGTGATTGATTTTATTGGCCTGCCCTAGTGGATTCGAACCACTGACCTACGGCTTAGAAGGCCGTTGCTCTATCCAGCTGAGCTAAGGGCAGATTGAGTGAGAATATAGCTTTTTACGCCTGGAAACGGATATTATAACCACTCTTCCGGCTTTAACGTAAAAACAGGCTGCCGAGACAGCCTTTTGCGAAAATTGGTCGGGGCGAGATGATTCGAACATCCGACCCACTGGTCCCAAACCAGTTGCGCTACCAGGCTGCGCTACGCCCCGAAGATCGTAATATTACCCGTGCAATCCGGGGAGGTCAATCGCCCGGTACGCTTTTCGTCGCTTCACCGGACGAAACACTTCTTCTGATCAGGCGGCGACGGCAAGACACCGATTGGCTATTCTTTGGGCCATTTCCCGCGCGTCTTCCTCGCTCTCGGTTTCCACCATGATGCGCAACAAGGGTTCGGTTCCCGATGCACGAATCAACACTCGCCCCTTCTCGCCCAGTTCTTTTTCCACCTTCCGTTTCTCATCCTGCATGGAAACGTTTTCCTTCCAGTTAAATCCCGGCGATACGCGGACATTGACCAATGTCTGCGGAAAGAGCTTCAATTCGTCCAAAAAGGCAGGCAATGTCGTTCGATGACGCCGCAAAGCCGCCAGTACCTGCAACGCGGAAATAATGCCGTCACCCGTCGTATGTTTGTCCAGACAGATCAGATGACCCGACCCTTCCCCGCCCAAAAGCCAACCCTTTTCCATCAGTGTTTCCAGCACATAACGGTCACCTACGTTGGCTCTTGCAAAACCGACGTGTCTTTCCCTGAAAGCGATTTCCAGACCCATGTTGGTCATCAATGTTCCCACGACTCCCTTGACGTCACTGTAAGCCAGCCTGTCCTTGGTGATCAGATACAGCAGTTGGTCGCCGTTGTACACTCTTCCTTCGGCGTCGACCATCACGAGCCTGTCGGCGTCGCCATCCAATGCAATGCCCAGATCGGCACCGTTCTCCAGAACAGCCGAAATCAGCGCGTCGACAGAAGTGGCTCCACAATTTTCATTGATATTGATGCCGTTGGGTTCATTACCGATAGAGATGACGTCAGCCCCGAGTTCATGAAAGACACAGGGGGCAATGTTGTAAGCAGCACCATTTGCACAATCCACTACGATTTTCAACCCCCGCAAATCGTAATCGGTCGGAAACGTACTTTTGCAAAACTCGATATACCGGCCTTGCGCATCCTCCAACCGGCGCACGCGGCCCAGGCATTCGGACACGGTACACTCCATCGGCCGGTCAATCATGGACTCGATTTCAGCCTCCATGTCATCCGGCAACTTGTTGCCTGACGCCGAAAAAAACTTGATGCCGTTGTCCCGGTAGAGATTGTGAGACGCTGAAATAACAACGCCGGCAGACAGCCGCAGTGCCCGTGTCAGATACGCCACGGCCGGAGTGGGTACCGGACCGGACAACATAACGTCAACACCGGCAGCAGAAAGCCCCGCCTGAAGCGAGGCCTCCAGCATGTAGCCCGAGATACGCGTGTCTTTCCCGATCAGAACGGTGGGATTCGTGGAAGACCCGCTGGTTCGGGTCAATACTTTACCGGCAGCGTAACCGAGTCTCATGACAAAATCGGGCGTAATGGGTGACACTCCTACCTGTCCACGCACTCCGTCCGTTCCAAAATATCGTCGTTTCATCTTTGTGCCCGATTAATAAATCAAGTTTACTGGGTTGCCAGCCAGACTTTCAATGCATCGACTGTTTCACCAACTTCGTGCACTCTGATAATGGCAGCCCCGTGTGCCACTGCCGACAGGGCAATGGCCAAATTACCAGCCAGTCTTTTTTCAACCGGTTTTCCCGTCAACGCGGCAACAACGGATTTACGGGACAATCCTGCCAATACGGGCAAGTCCAACCGATGCTGAATTTCTCCCAGGCTGCTCAGCAAAACCAGATTGTCTTTTAGCGTCTTGCCAAAACCGAAACCGGGATCAACACAGATCCGTTCCGACGCGACACCTTTGTTTTGCAGTCGTGAGACCTGTTCACTCAAAAAAGCGGTTACGTCATCAACCACGTTATCATAACGCGGCTCTTCCTGCATGGTTTTCGGTTCTCCCCGCATATGCATGACACAAAGACCGCAGTCACTGTCAACGACTGCCGCTACCGATTCAGCCGACTGAAAACCGCGAATGTCATTGATCATGTCGGCCCCACACACAATCGCTTCTTTCATCACTGCCGGTTTGTACGTGTCAATCGAAAGCGGCTTTCCACACGCTTTCAAGGCTTCCACCACCGGCATCAGACGATCCAGCTCTTGTTCGAGCGAAACCGGATCAGAACCGGGACGGGAAGACTCTGCACCGATATCAATAATGTCGACCCCTTCTTTTATCATTTCTTCAGCATGATTTAACGCGGAAGAGAGCGAGACATATTTTCCCCCATCCGAAAAAGAATCCGGTGTCACGTTCAAAATACCCATTACCAAAGGACGAAATCGTTCGCCTGCCAGTTCAAAACGGTAGCGACCACATTGAAAAATCTTCATCTCAATCAGTCAAAAAAGGGCGAGACCCGCTCACCCTTTCCATAAAAAAATGATGTGTCTTACGCTGGAGCCGGTGCGTTCTCCGTCACTTCTGGCCCGTCGTTGTCTTTGGACGCTTTAGAAGGCGAGGATTTCGGCGGACGCGGTTCCACACCATCCATAATGTCATTCACCTGATCGGAATCCAGTGTTTCCCATTCCAAAAGCAGGCGTGCCATGACTTCCACTTTCTCACGGTTTTCTTCCAGCAGCTTCCGGGCCAACGCATACTGTGCATCCAGAATCGAACGGATTTCATTGTCGACTTTTTGTTGTGTCGCTTCAGAAACCGTTTTCGCCGACATACGGCCACCGTAGAACATGTCTTGTTCCGTGTCTTCATACACCATAGTGCCCAGCGTCTCAGACATACCGTATCGGGTGACCATCGCCCTGGCGATCTTGGTGGCCCGCTCGAAGTCATTCGAGGCACCGGTCGACATCTGGTGCATGAACAGCTCTTCTGCAATGCGCCCGCCAAAGAGAATGGCAATTTCTTCCAGCATCTTGTCCTTGTACATATTGATACGGTCGTGTTCGGGCAATTGCCAGGTCAATCCCAGGGCGTGACCACGCGGCATGATCGTTACCTTGTGCACCGGATCGGCCTTCGGCAACAATTTGGCAACGACAGCGTGTCCAGACTCGTGATAAGCCGTATTGACCCTTTCCTCTTCACGCATCACGAAAGATTTGCGTTCCGGGCCCATCAGGATTTTGTCCTTGGCGTCCTCGAAGTCCTGCATTTCAACCAGCCGCTTGTTGCGACGCGCGGCAAACAAGGCAGATTCATTCACGAGATTGGCCAGATCGGCGCCTGAAAAACCGGGCGTACCGCGTGCCAGCACGTTGGCGTCGACGTCCGGTGCAATCGGTACTTTGCGCATATGCACAGTCAGAATGTGTTCACGCCCGCGGATGTCAGGTAATCCGACGACAACTTGCCGATCGAAACGGCCCGGACGCAGCAATGCCTTGTCGAGCACATCGGCCCGGTTCGTCGCCGCAACGACAATGGTACCGGAATTCGGTTCAAAACCGTCCATTTCAACGAGCAACTGGTTCAATGTCTGTTCCCGTTCGTCGTTTCCGCCCCCCATACCGGCACCGCGATGACGGCCGACCGCGTCGATTTCATCAATGAAGATAATGCAAGGCGAATGTTTTTTCGCCGTCTCGAACATGTCACGGACGCGGGATGCACCGACACCCACAAACATTTCCACGAAATCGGAACCGGAAATGGAAAAGAAAGGCACTTTGGCTTCCCCGGCAATAGCCCGTGCCAACAGGGTTTTACCGGTTCCGGG
>DBGFLV010000104.1:0-9369 GCA_048528425.1 Oxalobacter sp.
CGAGGTCGGGGAGGCGTATCAGGTCGAGTTGCCTGGAGGAAAACGAACCAAAGTGCGCGCTCGTGATGTGCTGTTTCAGTTCGGATCGCATGAACCGGCACAGCTTATGGCAAAAGCCGGTCAGATCGCGGAAGAAATAGATCTGGATTTTCTCTGGGAGGTGGCTGGGGAAACCGAGTTCGATTATGCCGAACTGGGCAAGGAATATTTCGGCCATGAACCCACTCCCGACGAGGCGGCAGGCCTGTTGTGTCGGCTTCATTCCGCACCGATGTATTTTTACCGCAAAGGAAAAGGCCGTTATAAAGCGGCTCCGGAGAAGGCGTTACGGGCCGCCTTGGCCAGTATCGAAAAGAAGAAGCAACAAGCCGTTGTTCAGCAATACTATGCCGAACAGATGCAACAAGGTACGTTGCCGGAAGCTATCCGGGAAAACGTAGTTCAGTTACTCTGCAAACCGGACAAAAACAGTGTCGAATACAAGGCACTGGAAGCGGCGTGCACGGCCATGCGCCTCTCACCGGAGCGGTTAATGATCAACACTGGCGGTATTGCCGATGCGAAAGCCCTTCATCTTTCGCGTTTTCTGTTTGAGCATTTTCCTCGCGGTACAGGTTTTCCCAGAGTAGAAATACCGGAAATCCGTTTTGATTTGCCGCTGACGGATGTCAATGCCTTTTCCATTGACGACATTACGACGACCGAAATCGACGATGCCTTTTCGGTTACCCGTCTGCCGGACGGACGGGTTAAAATCGGCATTCACATCGCTGCACCGGCGCTGGCCATTCATCCGGGTGATGCGTTGGACGAGGTGGCGAGAAAACGCTTGTCTACCGTTTACATGCCAGGTGACAAGATCACCATGTTGCCGGATGAACTGGTCAATCGCTTTACATTGGGCGCCGGAGAAAACCGGCCGGCGCTCAGTCTGTACGCCACAGTCGATCCGACCGATTGGTCTGTTGTGAAAACGGAATCGACTGCGGAAATGATTCGGGTGTCCGAGAACCTGCGTCATAACGAGTTAGACCATTTAATCACCGAAGAGAGTCTTGCGCGAAACGAAGGCGACTATCCGCACAAGGAAGATATCGGCATTCTCTGGAAATGTGCCCGCGTTTTTGAAAAAAAACGGATGGAAAAAAGAGAAGCCTTCGGGTTGAGACCGGAACAGACCAATCGGGTCGATTTCAATTTTTATGTCAGTGATGAGGGAATCGTTACAATCGAACGCCGGAAAAGAACGGCGCCTTTGGACAAAATTGTGGCCGAGTTCATGATTTTTGCGAACAGTACCTGGGGCAAACTGTTGCATGATCACGGCATACCGGGTATTTACCGGAGCCAGGGGAGTGGAACCGGAAGCTGGATGAACCGGATGCAAGTCAAGATGGTCACGCACGCTTCACCTCATCAGGGACTGGGGGTCGATCAATATGCGTGGAGTACGTCCCCGTTACGCCGTTACACCGATCTGGTCAATCAATGGCAAATTTTGGCCTGTATCCGACACGGAGTTGCGGCACCGTTGTCAGCGCCTTTTCGTCCCAAAGACGCCAACCTGTTTGCCATCGTCAGTGCTTTTGACGCTGCTTATAGCGCTTATGGTGACTTTCAGGCGAAAATGGAAAGGTACTGGTGCCTGCGCTGGTTGACTCAAAACGATATCCGTCAGACAAGAGCCGTCGTCATCCGGGACGAATTGATCCGGTTGGTCGACATTCCCCTGACCATTCCCATGCCGGGCATGCGGATTCTGGCACGCGGTACCCAGTTAAGAGTTGATTTATTGCGCTGGGACGAGGTAGATTTATCGGTAGAGGCCCGTTTGCTGGACGTTTCCGATGAAACCGGAGAGGGTGAGTTGAGTGGAAACGAAGAAGGTGTGACGAACGATTCAGTGCTATAGTGGAAAAAGTACTGTTTCGGGCGGCCGATCAGTCTGTCATTTTTTATCCGACTTGTACGCTTTGTGAAAGCCCTGTTCCAAAATCGTCCTCTTTGTCTTGCCGTTGTCGTGTCCGTACTGATACACGCGTTCGTGCTGTCGGCCCGGTTCAGCAGACCTACCCGTTTCGACCTGAAGATCCCTGTTTCATCTATTGAACTGGTGTTGACGAATGAGCAGCCGGGGAAAACCGTAGCGATAAAATCGACAGAAGAGATCGAAAAAGCTGAAAACCGGAGAACGGGCCGACGTGGAATGGAGGCGGCGTCACCGGAAAAGAAAGACGCTCTTCCGGTGACGGCTCCGTCTAAAAAGCCGCAAATCAAGTCGACGAAAACGTCCCCGCCAGTCAACACTGCTTCGGCAGCACAAAAAAAAATATTGAGCAAAAGCGCGGTTACAGGCGATTGGTCGGTAAATGACTCGGCGGACAGCCGTTCCGTTGTTTTCCGAAGACAAGGTAACGGACAAGGAAGCGGCAACGGTGGAACGGAAGGGTTTTCCAGAACGATCATCACCGCCGGTACACAGGACGTCGGTTACGCTCTTTACTACAAGGCACTGCGTAAAAAAGTCGAGAATTTGGGACTGATCAACTTTCCACAAAAAAACGGAGCCAGGCTTTATGGCGAACTGACTGTGAGAATTCCGGTCTGGCACGACGGTACTTTGTACGAAAAGGAAGGCGGCCCCGAGATCGACCGATCGTCCGGTAATCCGGCACTGGACAAAGCGGCGTTAAACATCATCCGTCGTGCTGCTCCGTTTGGTCCTTTTCCAAAAAGCATGCGTTCGAAAAACGGAAACGCGGAAGTCTGGGTTATTGTAACGCGCCTGAAGTTTACCCGTGACCAGGGAGTACAGTCACAAGTCCGCTCAACCCTACATTGAATTTTTTCGTTTATCTGTTTGAAACAGCCCCGGAATTTCATTAAGCTGAACGGGTGAACCGTATTCCACCGAATTTTTTGGCCCATCCCAACAATGAGAGATCGTTACGCAGTCATCGGAAATCCTGTCGCACACAGCAAGTCACCGGAAATCCACACGCTTTTCGCCAGGCAAACCGGACAGGACATCGAATACAGTCGTCTTTTAGCTCCACTGGACAGTTTTGCTGCCACAGTAAAACGGTTTATCCAGGAAAACGGATGTGGACTGAACGTCACGATTCCTTTCAAGTTTGATGCTTTTGAATTGTCCACTCGCCTGAGCGATCGGGCCCGAATGGCAGGCGCGGTCAACACGCTCCGCTTTGAAAATGACAAGGTGATCGGCGACAATACGGATGGGGCCGGGCTGGTGGCCGACATCACACGAAATGCGGGAATATCCCTGTCCGGTTCCCGTATCTTACTGTTGGGTGCCGGAGGGGCCGCTTCGGGCGTCATGTTGCCGCTGCTGGAGCAAAAACCCGAGCTGGTTCACATCGCCAATCGAAACGAAAATCGGGCAAAGGAAATGGCCGTCCGATTCTCGGCATACGGACCCGTCCGGTCTTCCGGCTACGGCGGTCTGGGTCAAACATTCGACGTCGTGATCAATGCCACTTCGACTGGATTGCACCATGCAAGGCCTCCGGTACCGGGTGACGTATTCACGGAAAAGACGCTGGCACTGGACATGGTATACGCCGACGAACCCACTGTTTTCATGACGTTTGCCCAACAGTCGGGGGCCACTGTCCGCGACGGTTTCGGCATGCTGGTTGAACAGGCCGCCGAATCATTTTTCATTTGGCGGGGAGTGCGTCCGGTTACCGAATCTGTGTTTTCTTTTTTCGGACGGTAAAATTTCATGGAAAAAGGAATCGGATTGTTACGCCGCTACTGGCGCTGGATCGTTTTTGTTCCGGTCGGCCTGTTTTTGTTGCTCCAGTTGTATTTTTTTTTCCAGATCGCCTGGTGGGTCCATCACAATCCGACGTCCACCCGTTTCATGCGGGAACAACTGAGTGTGTTGCAGGAAAAAAATCCCAAGGCGAAATTGCAACACAAGTGGGTGCCTTATCGTCGGATTTCGCGAAATCTGAAACGCGCGGTGATCGCGTCGGAAGACGCCAATTTCACCGATCACGAAGGTGTAGACTGGGATGCGTTACTTAAAGCGTATGAAAAAAACAGTCGAAAAGGAAAAATCGTAGCCGGAGGATCGACCATTACCCAGCAGTTGGCCAAAAACCTGTTTTTGTCGGGCAGCAAAAGTTACTTCCGAAAAGGTCAGGAAATCCTGATTACTTACATGCTGGAATTCTGGATGGAAAAAGAAAGAATCTTCGAGCTTTACCTGAATCTGGTCGAATTCGGTACCGGGGTATTCGGGGCGGAGGCGGCCGCGCGCCACTACTATGGATCGTCGGCGGCCAATCTGAGTGCTGCCCAGGCCGCCCGGCTAGCGGCCATGTTGCCCAAACCGCGTTATTTCGACACCCATCGGAATTCAGCCTATTTAATGCGTCGTACGGCCCTGATTTTAAGACGAATGGGTTCGGCAGACGTACCGCGCTAAACGGCGTTCCTTGTCATAAGTTCTTGCCTGTCCAATCCGTTATCAGTACACTTGCGCTATTTTCAGCTGGGCGGCTGTTAGAAGGGAACAAAGTCACCATCGCTTTCCGTTCCTGCCATGAAACAGTCATCTGACCATGATGTGATCCATCCATTGCAGATTCCGCCGGCAGTTACCCTGTTAACATGTCTGAAAGAATGAGTCCATGATCAATGTTTTTGTCCTTCAAAACGGTCGTTTGAACCAGGTGCCGATCGACTCCAAAGCCGATCTGGAAAACGTCGCACCAGTCTGGGTGGATATGACAGACCCGACAGAAGAAGAACGGTCATGGGTGAAAAGCACGTATGACGTAACGATGCCCGACGAAGACGACGTCAAGGACATCGAAGCGTCCGCCCGTTACTATGAAGCGGAAAACGGCGATCTTCATTTGAGAACGGATTTTAGAATTGACGACGACGAAGGGCCTTCCCAAACAGTGACCGTAGCGTTTATTCTCGCCCGCAACATCCTGTTTTCCATGCATGCTGAAGATTTGCCGGTTTTCCGGCTTGTCAGAATGCGTGCCCGTTCACGGCCAGGTTCCATCACCGACTACAAAGATGTGTTGCTGGATTTGTACGCTACCGACGCGGAATATTCCGCCGATGCCTTGGAAGGGATTTACCGCAATCTCGAAGAGGTCAGCAGCAAAGTGTTGCAGGAAGAATTTACCGACCAGGATGCAGCAGCGACCTTGAGCATGATTGCCAAAGAAGAAGACTTAAACGGACGAATCAGAAGAACCATGATGGATACGCGCCGTGCCGTCAGCTTTCTGATGAGGGGACGTCTGCTCGATTCGGACCAGTTTGAGGAAGCCCGGCAGATTCTGAGAGACATCGAATCACTGGACGGTCATACGTCGTTTCTCTTTGAAAAAATCAACTTCCTGATGGACGCCACCGTCGGTTTCATCAATATCAACCAGAACAAGATCATCAAGATTTTTTCGGTAGCTAGTGTCGCGTTCCTCCCGCCGACGCTGATTGCCAGCATCTACGGTATGAATTTCCGTATCCTGCCCGAACTGGCCTGGGATTTCGGCTATCCGTTCGCGCTGGTGCTGATGCTCTTGAGTGCGCTGGCCCCGTTCTGGTATTTCCGCCGTCGAGGCTGGTTGAAGTAAGGACGTCCAGGTGAACCCGCTTCAGGTCGTCGCAATACGACGGGCTTGTCTGATCCGTGCCTTGTGGAGCGGATTGGCGGGGGTTCTGTTTCTTTCGCTGCGGGAAATGAAATCGGCCCCGACTAGGGTGCGTGCCGCCTTGGCGTCTTCACCGTTTAAAGCAAGCCACTCCGTGACCAGTGCGGCCAGTCTTTCCAGAGCAATGCCGTGCATGGCGCTGGTTTCGGCGTAAATCCAGTCGGACAGAGCCATGAATCGTTCAAAAGGCCTGTCTTTCAGAATGAACGGCAGGGTTCTGACGAAACGCCCCGAATTGGCAATCAAATCCCAAAAGCGGGCAAAACGTTTCATTCTTTGCATATCGCGAAAGCCGATGTCGTTCGTCGCTACGATGGTGTAGGGGGAAGCCGGATCAAAGCGCAGCCCGTACCGGTCGATGTGCTGTAGCACGGGCGTTCCTTTCAACCGCTTCAACAATCCGACCTGAATCTCGTCGGGGCCCAGCCGGACGAGACGGTCGAAACCGTGCCCGAAACTGCTCAGGTTTTCGCCGGGCAACCCGACAATCAGATCCGCGTGCAAATGGGCGTGAGTCTGCTCGCTTAGCCAACGGATGTGCTCTTCGGTTCGACTATTGTCCTGTTTTCGGCTGATAGTCGCCTGGACGGCCGGATTGAACGTTTGCACGCCGATTTCCAGTTGCAAGGTTCCCGGCGGAAACCGTCGGATGAGGTCTTTCAACGCGTCCGGCAAGTGGTCGGGTACCATTTCGAAATGAACGAAAACCGGATCTGACGGCGCCTGAAAAATCTTGTCGAGGAAGAAGCGGATGATTTTCAGACTTCGTTTCACGTTCAGGTTAAACGTGCGATCGACGAATTTGAAGCTTCGGGCACCACGCCGGTAAAGCCGTTCCATTTCACCGAGAAACCGTTCCGTTTCGAAAGCCCAGGCTGTCTTGTCCAGAGAGGACAGACAAAATGCACAACGGAAAGGACAGCCGCGGGACGCTTCGACGTACAACGTACGGTGCGCGATGTCTTCTTCCGTATAAAAAGGATAAGGCATGGCAACGTCTGCCAGAGTGGGTTGCACACCGTCGTGAATGCGCGTGACCGGCGGCCGGCCTTCCAGGATCTGCCGACACAATTCTCGCAAAGTCACTTCTCCCCATCCTCTGACAACGTAATCCGAAAGCTGGACGACTGGTTGGGATTCGGTTTCGTGAGAAACTTCAGGGCCGCCTAAAACGATCACGATTTCCGGCGCAACAGTTTTCAGGAGAGAAACCAATTGGGTCGTGTCTTCTACATTCCAGATGTAAACACCCAGCCCGAGAATGCGGGGCGAAGCGGCCAGAATTTTCTCTGCTATGACACTGATGTCTCCTCCAATGACGAATTCGAGAAGCCGGGTCTTTTCCTGCAATTCGCCCATATTCGCCAACAAATAGCGCAAGCCGAGCGAAGCATGAGCGTACCGGGCGTTTAAAGTGGACAGCACGATGCACATGGAACTCTCCTTTACGACACCATCATGAAATACCGTTCGGAAAAAGACAAGCGGCTTGAAGAGGGCTCGCTTTTATACCCGCCCAATTGGAAAGGGATGCGAAAAAATTGACTGGGGTCAAGCAGAGTTTACAAGCCGAGAAGCTATGATAACTGTTGGCCTGACGACCGGTACGCTCTCTTGCTGGAGAACCGTATCGTCACCTCAGGACGCCGGGATGGATTTTCAAGGCGTTCTAGGGAGAGCAGGCAGGCACTGTACTGACAGGTACGAGACATTTAACAGAAACCATTCATGAGTGCGACAACAGATGATTCACTGAAAGCCGGGAATGCGGATGCCCGCACTATTTCAGGGGGACATCTGGTTGCCAGAGCCCTTAAAAACGAAGGCATCGATACGCTTTTTACGCTTTCTGGCGGCAACATCGTCGACATTTACGACGGGTGCGTCAGCGAAGGCATCCGCATTATCGATTTCCGCCATGAGCAGGTTGCAGCACATGCCGCAGACGGGTACGCACGGCAAACCGGACAAACAGGCTGTCTCGTCACGACGGCGGGACCGGGGTGTTGTAATGCTGTTACAGGAATGGCAACGGCGCTTCGTTCGGAAACCCCGGTTTTACACATCGGTGGACAGGGAGCGACCAGTCAGCATCTTCAGGGATCGTTGCAGGAATTCGATCACGTTGCACTGATGGCTCCCGTCACCAAATGGGCGACCAGTGTTCGTTCCACCGAACGGATAGCGGATATGGTATCGATGGCGTGTCGTGAAGCCTGGGGAGAAGTACCGGGCCCTGTTTATCTGGAAATTCCGCGTGACTTGCTGGACCGAACGGTTAAATTGGCCGACTGCGTCATACCGGCTGCCGGTCATTACCGGTGTTCCACCCGGGTGACGTGTGAACCCGAAGCCATCGAAAAACTGGCCGGGATGCTGGTGGCCTCGGAAAAACCGGCCGTCCTCTTCGGCAGTCAGGTCTGGAACAGTCGCAGTCATCAGGAAGCCCAGGCGTTTATCCATGCGTTCGACATTCCTGCCTACACCAATGGTGCCGCTCGCGGCATCCTGAAAAACGACGATCCGCTTTCGTTTGACCGGACTCGCAATTTGGCGCTGGCCCAGGCCGATCTCGTTTTAGTTGTCGGGACTCCTTTCGATTTCCGTCTGGGTTATGGCAAGCTCTTAAATCCATTGGCTAAAATCGTACAGATCGACCAAAACTACACGGTCATTGGGAAAAATCGCGACATCGAGCTGGGCTTGTTGGGCCATGCCGGCACCATTTTCAGGGCCGTCATCGAGGCGGCAGCAGGAAGCGTCAACAGCAATGCCCGTTCCGCACGCAAGCAATGGATTAAACAACTGCGGCAAGCCGAAGAAGAAGCCCTTGAAAAACTGATGCCCCTGTTCAAGTCCGAAAACAGCCTGATCAATCCCTATCGCGTTGCCTATGAACTGAACGAATTTCTGGACGACGACACCATTTACATCGGAGACGGGGGAGACGTCGTGACGATTTCGGCGCAGGCTGTGCGTCCTCATCGTCCCGGGCAGTGGATGGACCCGGGCCCGTTGGGTAGTCTGGGAGTCGGCACAGGTTTTGCCATTGCCGCCAAACTCGCTAATCCCGGCAAGGAAGTCGTGTGCTACTATGGGGACGGGGCCTTTTCCATGACGGCGTTTGATATGGAAACCGCTAACCGTTTCAAGGTGCCTTATTTAGCGGTCATCGGCAACAATTCTGCCATGAACCAGATCCGTTACGCCCAGCTGGCAAAATACGGAGATCGCGGTAACGTAGGGAATTTGTTAAGTGACTTGCCCTATGGTAAATTTGCAGAAATGATGGGCGGGTACGGTGAAGAAGTCCACAGACCGGGCGATATTGCAGCAGCCCTGCGCCGGGGACGCGAAGCGGTTGCCCGAACGGGTAAATGCGCCGTGGTCAACATTTGGGTCGACCCTCAGGAATGGTCACCCGGTACGAAGGCTCGTCTGAAGTCCCGAATGGCGGACCGGCGGTAGAAGAGATGCGAAGGGAGAGGGAGACTTCTCTCTCGTTGTAAAAGACTGGCGCAAGCCGGAAAAAAGTAACACACACCAATAAATTGGAGGAAGAGAACTATGGGTAACAAAGCATTATCCGGGGTAAGGATTCTGGACATGACCCACGTGCAGGCGGGACCGACGTCGTCGCAGCTGCTGGCCTGGATGGGAG
>DBGFLV010000105.1:0-2613 GCA_048528425.1 Oxalobacter sp.
TTGTGTTTATTCTTTTAATGAAGGCACTCCCGGTATCGTCTGAAAAACGTCGGCAGAGGCCGACACATTGGATTTTCGAGCGGACAACGGACGACATGGACAAATCAGATAAATTCCAATCAACGGCAGGTGAAACGAACAACACGACCGGAAAACGGCGCGGACGGCGCAAACCGGATGACAGCGCAATGACGGAGGTGAAGGTCCCCGTCGGGGGAGAGGATCAGTCCGGCGTTTCTCCGGTGGCGGCGGCTGAAGACGCTGTCCCGGCCAGAAGAGGCCGGAAAAAGGCGACTGCCACCGACACGGTAACGCATGAGGAAGCCGTTGCCAAGGTCAAAAGTACACGCGGCAGAAAACCAAAAAATGCTCCTGTTAGCGAACAGGAAGCAACCCCTTCGGAAAAAGGCAATGTGTCCGATACCATCGTCACAACCGATGCAGCACAGCTGGCTGCTATCGACACGTCAGGTTACGTGTTGCCGAGTGTCAAGGTCCCCGGCAGAAGGGGGCGCAAACCGAAAGATTTTCAGCCGGAAAACGAAGAAGTGGCGGCATTGAACGCCGTTGAACGGGCTGAAATGAAAGCGGCGGACAAGGCGCGTGCCAAGGATCGCAAGGCGAAGGAAAAAGCCTTGTTGAAAGACGCGTTGGCAGGCGATACGGAGGCATCGGAAGAAGAACTGGAACGTCGCCGGGAACGGTTGAAAATGCTGATCAAGCTGGGAAAAGAACGTTCTTTCCTGACGTATGCCGAAATCAACGATCATTTACCGGACAACGTCATTGACCCGGATGCGATCGAAGGCATCATCAGCACGTTTAACGACATGGGCATTTCGGTATATGAACATGCCCCCGATGCTGAAGACCTGTTGTTGACCGATAACGTGGTGACGGTCACCAGTGACGAGGAAGCGGAAGCGGCTGCCGAAGCGGCCTTGTCGACGGTCGATTCCGATTTCGGTCGTACCACAGACCCTGTTCGTATGTACATGCGTGAAATGGGTTCTGTCGAACTCTTGACGCGGGAAGGGGAAATCGAAATCGCCAAGCGGATCGAGGAGGGGTTGAAAGATATGATCCAGGCCATATCCTCGTGTCCGACTACCATTTTGGAAATCATCGAACAAGCCGAAAAAATCCGGCGTGATGAAGTCAAGATCGACGAAGTCGTGGACGGTCTGGCCGATACCGAGGACGGAACACCGGTTCTGGCTGCCGCTTCCGACAACGATCACGACGATTCGGATGAAGAGAACGCCGATGAAGAAGAAAACGGCGACGACGAGTCCGAAGAAGAGGAAAACGACAGCAGTTCCGTTGGAGGGGCGGCAGCCGGTTTTTCTGCCGAACAGCTGGAAAAGCTGAAAGAAGAGTCTCTTTCCCGGTTTGCCTTGATTGAAACCCATTTCAAGGAAATGCAGCGTGCGTTTGAAGAAGAGGGTTATAACTCTCCGGCTTATCTGAAAGCGCATGAAAGCATTTCTGCCGAATTGCTGGGTATGCGATTTACGGCCCGTTTTATTGAAAAACTGTGCGATACGTTGCGTACGCAAATGGATGAAGTGCGTCAGATCGAACGCGAAATCTTAAACGTCGTCGTCAACAAGTGCGGTGTTCCACGCGCTCACTTCATCAAGACTTTCCCGGGCAACGAAACGAATCTGGACTGGGTCGATGAAGAAGTCGGTGCGGCGCATCCTTACAGCGACATTCTTTCGCGCAACGTTCCGATGGTCAAGGAATTGCAGCAAAAACTGGTCGATGTTGAAAACCGGATCGGCATGCCGTTGTCGGACTTGCGTGAAATCAACCGCAAAATGGTAGCTGGTGAAATGCGGGCTCGCAAGGCCAAGAAAGAAATGACGGAAGCCAATCTGCGCTTGGTAATTTCGATTGCGAAAAAATACACCAATCGCGGGTTGCAGTTCCTGGATCTGATTCAGGAGGGCAATATCGGCCTGATGAAAGCCGTCGACAAGTTCGAGTACCGTCGCGGTTACAAATTCTCGACGTATGCCACCTGGTGGATTCGGCAAGCCATTACGCGTTCGATCGCCGATCAGGCGCGCACCATCCGTATTCCGGTTCACATGATTGAAACCATCAACAAGATGAACCGTATTTCGCGGCAGATTTTGCAGGAAACGGGTGCAGAACCCGATCCGGCGACACTGGCGGCGAAGATGGACATGCCGGAAGACAAGATTCGCAAGATCATGAAAATCGCGAAAGAACCGATTTCAATGGAAACCCCGATCGGGGACGACGATGATTCGCATCTGGGTGATTTTATCGAAGACAACAATACGTTGGCACCGGCCGACGCTGCGCTGCACGCGTCAATGCGTAACGTCGTCAAGGACGTGCTGGATTCGCTGACGCCGCGTGAAGCGAAAGTGTTGAGAATGCGCTTCGGTGTGGAAATGTCGACCGATCACACACTGGAAGAAGTCGGTAAGCAGTTTGACGTTACCCGTGAACGTATCCGGCAGATCGAAGCCAAGGCGCTCAGAAAATTGCGTCATCCGTCGAGATCGGATAAACTTAAGAGTTTCCTGGAAAGCAATTGATCCATTACTGCTTCCCGGACGGGGCCTATAGCTCAGT
>DBGFLV010000106.1:0-1826 GCA_048528425.1 Oxalobacter sp.
CCCGAAAAGATTCGCGACACTTCGCTAAGGGCTTCTTTTCCGCGTTAAAACGTTCTCTTTTAAAGTACGGTGAGCGAATCCGGAACGGCAGGGAAGGATGGCACATAGCAGAAGAAACACCGTCAAATTCATGAAAAATTTCCCTGTCGTTGCGACAGGGAAGCCGACAGACTGGAGGGAGACGGAAAAACTCAAGGCGCTCCAGCCTGGAGAAGAAGTTTTCCGCTGTGTTCTTCTGTCCGGCAGGGCGTTTTGGCAAAAGGAGCGCATAAAACGTAACCGGCAACCGGATTGTCTCTTGTCTGTGCCCGTTTTCTGGCTATCGGACAGGTCGATTCCCAACGGCGCGGCAATCCCTTCTTTAAAAGAAAGGCACGACCAAAACAGGGACGCATCGGAGAACCTGACACGGGAACGACCACCTGTCGTGAGCCAGGTTGTGGAAAAACAACTTTTTTCCGTGTTTCCCGAAATGGGTCGTTTCGTTTTTACGACGACTTGTCATTGTTCCGGGGCGGCCACCGCGGCATTGCGGCGGAGTGGGAAAGCCGGATTCCGGGGCGGGAGGACGCCAGTGCAAAGCGGTCGAAACCGGTTTTTCCAAGCAGTTGCGTATCGGCGCGATAAAAAAATCGTCCTGTTTAACAGAGGACGGCCTCGTGTTGGACAGGCGGCTGTGCCGAGCGTCGGATACGACGAAGGCGGGCTTGGCAACACCTGTGCTGACCGGCAAGGGACGCGTTGTCGACGTCTCCGTACCGGCCGGAAAGGGAAAAACGGTCGCGATTGTGCGGCGCGTGTTTTTTCAAGAACAGTACCGTCACGGCCTTTGCGCTTGCCGGAACAAGCACCTGTTTTTCTGGCCTGACCGGAAAAGGACAGGTCGGGAAAGGCCCTGATCACAGGGAGCTCAAGGCCGTTGCCCGGAATAGAGCACGATTTCGGTGATTTCCGACGGCTTGCCGAGACGCAGCGGAAAACCGTTCCACAGTCCTGTTCCATTACTAACGTACAGTTCCATGTCACCTACCCGATACCGGCCGGAAACGTATCCTTCATTGGCCAATTGCGTCAACCAGTGAATGCCGAGAACTTGTCCGCCGTGAGTGTGGCCGGAAAGTTGCAAATCGACACCGGCATCGGCATACCGGGCCGCCCCCTTGGGCTGATGGGCCAACAGAATGACGGGGGCGTCGTCCGGTGTGCCCGATAGGGCAGTCTCGACGTCGGGGGCGGGCAAGCCGAACCCGGCAGCAACCCGGTCGGTCACGCCAGCCAGAACAAGGGGAGATCCTTTCGGGCTCAAAACGACATGGCTGTTTTTAAGTACGGATAAGCCAAGCCGGTCAAAAGCAGCCATCCAGTCCCGATAGTTGGAATAATACTCGTGGTTTCCCGTCACGACGAAAACCCCCAAACGTGCCTTTAAGTCTTTCAGCGGCGCGACATCTCGGGCCCGGTTTGCCGTTGTGCCGTCGACCAGATCGCCGGTAATGACGATCAGATCGGGATTTAAGGCATTGGTTTTGCTGACTACCGCGCGCATCCAGGGGGCTTCAAAGAGACGGCTGGCGTGCAGGTCGGTTAATTGCACCAGTTTCAGGCCGTCCCATTCAGGCGGTAAACGGTTTAAGGTGATGTCGACACGGCGTACGTCGGGTACCCGTACGGCTTGCCAGACGCCGATAGCAGCCAGGACGAGAGCCGATATGGCCAGGGCTACGTTGATCCGGTAGACCGGTATCGGCTCGGACGGCAGCCAGCCGATTTTGTATCCTGTCCACCAAAAAAGAGAAACGACATCTTTCAAAAGGAGAAAAACGGCC
>DBGFLV010000107.1:0-9837 GCA_048528425.1 Oxalobacter sp.
CACCGCTTCCGTAGACCTTGTTGATTTTACGCAGTTCGATAATGTTCATGGTCAAATCCTCGGCCTGCGCATTCGGGTCGTTTCTCCGACTTGCTCGCCTTTCACGACTTCGGAAGAAATGACTTGTTCACCTTCGGAAAGTCCCGATTTGATCTCGGTATAAACGCCGTCGGAAATACCGGTTTCGACCTCGCGTTGTTCAACCTGGTTTTTGCCCGTCAAAACGCGTACGACGTGTTTGCCTTTTTGTGTCGAGATCGTAATGTTGGGAACGACGAGTACATTTTCTGCGGAAGACACCTGAATGGTATTTTGAGTCAGCATCCCGATACGGAGTTTGCCTTCGGTATTGTTGACGTAAGCCCGGCCGTAATAATAAACGGCGGCATTGGTGGAGGAACTGCCGGACGAACTGCCTGACGAGCTCTTGTCGTAGCTGCCGTCGGTCAGCGTGGTCAGTCCCGGATCAATGGAGTCCAGCGTAGCATGGAAAACCCGGTTCGGTTCTGACAGAATCGTATAATCGACCGCCATGCCCGGTTTGACCTTGGTAATGTCGCCTTCGGAAATTTCGATGTCGATTTCCATGTCGTTCAAATTGGCGATTTGGACAATGGTCGGTGTTGTCTGGTTGGCGTTGACGGTCTGGCCTTCTTCTACCGGAACGGACACGATGGTTCCGTCCAGCGGTGCCCTGATTTTGGTGTAGCCCAGATTGGTTTCGTCGGTATTGATGGCAATCTGGGTTTGACGGATCAGCGATTCCATTTCATTCACGTTGGCCCTGGCAGTTGCATAGGCGTCACGGGCGTTTTCCAGATTTTGTTGCGAAGTGGAGTCGGTTTTTATCAGGACGAGTTCCCGGTCGTACTGTCTTTTGGAAACGTTCAAAACGATTTTACGCGCTTCCAGTTGTGCCTTGTAGTTGTCCAGTTTGGCCCTGTCCGTATTTAAGGTGTTTTCCTGGGTCTGGGAATCGATTTCGGCAATCATTTGTCCCTGTTTGACTTCTTGTCCCAACACTACGTAGAGTTTTTTGATCTGGCCGGACACCTGTGCACCGACATTGACCAGATTGACCGCCGCCACTTCGCCGGTCGCTTCCACTACCTGACTGATGTTGCCGGTTCGTACCTTCTCAGTCATGTAAGTGACGTCGTTTCCCCGTCTGGTCCACCAAACCGTCAACAATACGATACCGAGAAGAACGACAGTCGCTAACGGAATCCAGATTTTGGGATTTTTGAGTTTTTTTATTTTTTCCAGCATGTGTCCAACCTGTTCTCATTGCCGTTTTGCATAGCCGGTGCCGTTACCGATGGAGGCTCTGCCTGACAATGCATAAGCGTTCGGAAGTATACAGGCTAAACGACAGCACATCATGAGAAGAATTTAGTGCTTTTAGAATAAGAGCGCATCGAATTCAATAACTTGTTACAAATGAAATAAAGTGACATTTATTGAAGAGATTCTTTGAAAAAATTGGGCCGTTTTTTTTACAGGCAAAACAAAAAGCCGGGAACAGTTTTTTCCGATGGAACAGACCTTCGCCCGATTAGCCGGACAGATGAAGGATTTTTCCGATTTTCAAAACGAAATGTTCTTTATGCCTGAAGAATTTTTCGAGTATGATGGCGGGCAATTGGAACGGCGACACCAAGCCTCACGCTGTTGCAGCAAAGCAATCAAGTCGCTTTTTCGGAAGAGACACAGACCGGATTTTAGTACTTTTATGACTTTTATTTTAGCGTTAAAAGCCTTCATTATGGGAATCGTGGAAGGCTGTACCGAGTTTTTGCCCATTTCGTCGACAGGCCATCTGATTCTAGCCGGCAGTCTGCTGGATTTCACGGGCGACACTGTCAAAGTGTTCTCGATTGCCATCCAGTCCGGAGCCATGTTGTCGGTTTGCTGGGTATACCGTTATAAAATAGTCAGTGTGACTAAAGGCATGTTTACCAACACCCGGGACCGGAAGTTTGTCATCAATCTGATCGTTGCCTTTTTGCCAGCAGCGATCGCAGGCGTACTGTTCAGTTCAAGGATTCAGGCTTATCTGTTTTATCCCATTCCGGTTGCGATAGCCTTTATAGCGGGCGGTTTGCTCATTATTTTCGTCGAACGTCGTAATGAAAAGAATCCGGTTTCCCGGGTCGAGTCTGTCGACGACATGAGTGTAATGGATGCGTTCAAGGTCGGTTGTGCCCAGGCGTTTGCATTGATTCCCGGAACCAGCCGATCCGGGGCCACCATTATCGGTGGCATGCTCTTCGGGCTTTCCCGAAAAGCGGCGACCGAGTTTTCCTTCTTTCTGGCGATCCCGACTCTATTTGGCGCAGCCTTTTATTCCGTGATCAAGGAACGGGCCCTCTTGTCGGCGTCCGACGTTCCACTGTTCACCATCGGTTCCGTTGCGGCATTCATTTCCGCTTTTTTGTGCGTTCGCTGGCTCTTGCACTACATCAGTTCACACAATTTCATTCCGTTTGCCTGGTACCGGATTGGTTTCGGCATTTTCGTGCTGGTGAGTGCCCACTACGGCTGGGTCGCCTGGATAGAGTAGAATGAACGCTTTGCTGTCTTTTTCGGTTTTCCGATATGAGCTCTAGACGTCCGGAACTGCATAACAGTGCCAGTGCGCTGGACATTTTGCAGACGGTGTTCGGTTATCCCGCTTTTCGCGACCAGCAAGAAGCGATTGTCGAGCATGTCGCCTCAGGAAACGATGCCCTGATTCTAATGCCGACCGGGGGCGGAAAATCGCTTTGCTACCAGATTCCGGCCTTGTTGAGAAAAGGCGTGGGCGTCGTCGTTTCCCCTCTGATCGCCTTGATGCAGGATCAGGTTGATGCACTGGAGACGGCCGGTGTGCGGGCGGCCTATTTGAACTCCACCCAATCGTATGAAGAAGCGGCTAAAGTGGAACGGGCCGTTTTAAAAAACGAACTGGATTTGGTCTACATTGCTCCCGAGCGGCTCATGACGGCGCGTTGCCTGAACTGGCTGGAGAGAGCGGAAATTGCTTTATTCGCCATCGACGAAGCGCATTGTGTTTCACAGTGGGGACACGATTTCCGGCCCGAGTATATTCAACTGTCGATACTGCACGAGCGTTTCCCGGAGGTACCGCGGGTTGCCTTGACGGCGACTGCGGACAGACACACCCGGGAAGAAATTGTTACCCGACTCAAACTGGAAAAAGCGAAGCAGTTCATTTCTTCCTTTGACCGGCCCAACATTCGCTACGTTATTGTCGAAAAAGAAAACAGCCGCCAGCAACTGCTGGATTTCCTGACTTCCGACCACAGAGGCGAAGCCGGAATTGTATATTGTCTGTCGCGTAAAAAAGTCGAAGAGACGGTCTCTTTCCTGATCCAGCACGGCATTTCTGCGCTTGCCTACCACGCCGGCCTCGATCACGCGGTCAGGGCAGCGAATCAGGCCCGTTTTTTGCGTGAAGACGGGATCGTCATGGTGGCAACTATTGCGTTCGGCATGGGCATCGACAAACCGGATGTGCGTTTTGTCGCTCACCTGGATTTGCCGAAAAGTATGGAAGGGTATTACCAGGAAACCGGTCGTGCCGGCCGGGACGGTAATCCGGCGACGGCCTGGATGACTTACGGGTTGCAGGACGTGGTACAACAACGGCGCATGATTGACGAGTCCGACGCCGATGACGGTCACAAGAAAATCCAGATCGGCAAACTGGATGCCTTGCTGGGATTTTGTGAAACACTGACGTGCCGCCGTGTCCGTTTGCTGGCCTATTTCGGCGAAACGTCCCTTCCGTGCGGAAATTGCGATACCTGTCTTTCTCCTCCGGTTGCCCGGGACGGTACGCAGGACATGCAAAAATTATTGTCCACGATTTACCGGGTCGGCCAGCGATTCGGGGCGCTACACGTTATTGATGTGTTGCGCGGGATCAGTTCAGAACGGGTATTGCAATGGCGGCATCATCAGCTTTCCACGTTCGGCATCGGTGCGAATCAGGGTACGGCTGAGTGGCGTTCCGTGTTGCGTCAAGCTATCGCCGCACAATATGTTGTCGTCGATCACGATGAATACAACGCACTTAAACTGACCGAACTGGCGCGTCCGGTATTAAAGGGAGAAAAAACCGTTTTACTACGGCCTTACCAGAAACCCGACAAAAAGCGGAAAACCGTTTCGGTTCAGCGTGCTTCGCAACCGGCGTTACCGCCTTTTGAACAAAAACTTTTCGAAAAGCTGAAGTGGTGGCGTATGGAAATCGCCCGGCAGCAAAACATGCCGGCCTATGTCGTTTTTCAGGATGCGACGCTGCGCGAGATTGCGCTGGTCAAACCCCAGACGGAAGAGGAACTGCACCGGATTCCCGGTATCGGCAGCAAGCGGCTAAGTATGTGGGGAAAAGATATTCTCCAGTTAATTGACGCTTTTACCGCGACACCGGTTTAGCCGTTTTTCTCCGACCGGGCGTTTTGGATGAGATCGGGGCGACCCTGAACAGGACGTTGGTAGCGGGATTGACTTCGACCCGGGTCCCGTTCGGTGTCAGTTCTAGAAGACCCAGCCGACCTCTCCAGTCAATTCCCCGTGTCAGGGAGCCGGTTTGACCGTGGATGAAAAGGACTCTTCCGGAATAACGCGAAATCAAGGTGTTCAATTGCTGGCGGATTTCCCGGTAACCGTCTCTGGAGACCTCGGTTGTGTTCGTATTGAAAGGGGAGCTGTCGCTAAACAGGACGATGCCTTTATCTCGCCGACGTGTTGCCATGCGGAAAAGCATATCCAGCCACTTTTTGTTGGCAATCGCCCGATCTTCAAATTCATTGTTGCGTCCTGCGGCAGCGATGTAGTGGTTGTTGTCAGCCGGCAAATGCAGGGTCGCGAAAAGAACGGAACCGTGATGCCAGTAAGCGTTTTCCGGATACGCGGAAAAACGGCTGTTAAGGGATTGGCGAGTAAGTTTAATGGGAGCACCACCGAGTGAATACTCGCCCTCAAACAGGGTTTCTTTGAGACGAGCCAGCCTTTCCAGTGCGGTGGATTCCCCTGCCGCATTTCGACAATGAACCCAGTCGTCGGCAGACAGGGAAACAATGACAGCTCGCTCGACCGTATCAGCCAGGTTTTTACGGGTGAAAAAGAGATCGTCACTACAGGGTTCGGTCGCCGATTTGATGCCGTTGACCACGATGAAAGCCGGTCGGGCATTTCCCGCTTTTTGAAAAGCCTTGTGCAGAAAAACTTCGTTATCCTGAGTCGGTTGATCCAGGACCATGAAATAAAAGGAAGTGCCCCGATTGTTTGTCGGGGCGGCCACCACCGGTATCACAGAGACCAGAAGCAACCACAGCAGGAAAATCCGGTTTTTCATGGATAGGTTTTATGACAGTAACGGAGGGATAAGGAAGCCAGTCGACAAAGATCATCCATCCGGTTTTCAGGATACTGATTTTAATTGTTTTTTCAGGATGTACAAGAGATCGAGCGCTTCCCGGGGCGTCAGCGCGTCCGGATCCATTTCCTCAATGGTGTCGACAACGAGAGTATGTGCCGGATCAGGCTGGCTTTCCGGTTCGTTTTCAGGGTTCGGTGGGCTGGAAAACAGATTGAGTTGGTTTCTATCGGGAATGAAATGGGACTCCAGTTCGCCTAGACGCCTTTTGGCAATGCGAATGACCGGTAACGGAACACCAGCCAGTTTCGCAACCTGGAGTCCGTAGCTTTGCGATGCCGGCCCCGGTTCCACGGCGTGTAAAAAAACGATGCTGTCTTTGTGCTCGACGGCGGAAAGGTGAACGTTTTCGGCGGTGGGGAACGATTCCGGCAGTTGGGTCAGTTCGAAATAATGAGTGGCGAACAGCGTGAAACTCTGGTTGTTTTCGATGAGGTGACGCGCGATGCCCCACGCCAAGGCCAGGCCGTCGAAGGTGGAAGTGCCACGGCCAATTTCGTCCATCAACACCAGAGACTGGGCTGTCGCCCCATTCAAAATGGCAGCCGCTTCCGTCATTTCAACCATAAAGGTGGAACGGCCGCCCGCTAAATCGTCAGCAGCGCCTATACGGGTGAAAATTCGATCAATCGGTCCGATGACAGCCCGGTCGGCCGGAACGAAACTGCCGATGTAAGCCAGCAAAACGATCAGGGCCGTCTGGCGCATGTAAGTTGATTTGCCTCCCATGTTCGGTCCGGTGATCAGGAGGAATTTCCTGTTGCCGGACAAGTCACAATCGTTGGGAATGAAGCGTTCGATCCGGTTTTCGATGACGGGATGGCGTCCCTGCAGGATCTGAATAGAAGGGTCTTCGACTAGTTCCGGTTTCGTCCAGTTGTGTGTCCGGGCCTGTTCGGCCAGTGCTACCAAAACGTCCAGTTGGGCCGTGTTTTGTGCGATTCGTTGCAAGGGTTCGATGCTGGCGGACAAATCCTGCAGTAACTGTTCGTAGAGCGTTTTTTCCAGGGCAAGCGCTCGTTCCCGGGCGGACAAGACTTTGTCTTCGAAGGCTTTGAGCTCGGGCGTGATGTAACGTTCGGTGTTTTTCAATGTTTGTCGGCGACGGTAGTCATCCGGCACTTTCGACACTTGTCCCTGAGTCACTTCAATATAAAAGCCGTGGACGCGATTGTATTCAACGCGCAGATTGGCAATGCCGGTCCGGGCCCTTTCCCGGGCTTCCAGCTCAACTAGAAACTGACCGGCGTTTTCTGCCAGTGCCCGCAATTCGTCGAGTTCCCGGCTGAATCCGGCCGCGATCACGCCCCCGTCGCGGATCAGGGCAGCCGGTTCGTCGGCAATGGCGTGTTCGAGTAATTCCAGACAGGCAGGAGGGACCGCTAAATTCCGGTGAATCCGGTAAAGGAGTGACGCGGGATCGTCCAAGCTGCACTGGACCAAGTAGGAACGCAATCCCGGCATCTGTTGCAAACCGGTACGAAGCGCGACCAGGTCACGCGGTCTGGCGGAATAAAGCGCTATGCGGGAAACGATGCGTTCGATGTCAGGAACGTGGGAGAGAGTATTGCTCAATCCTTCGATGACACAGGCATCCAGCAATGCCGTAATCGCCGCATGCCGGGAACCGGCAATGGTTCGGTTGCGGCTGGCGTGGTGCACCCAATGACGCAACAGCCGTGACCCCATCGTTGTACAGCAATGGTCGAGTTCGGAAAAAAGGGTGGGCGGTTGATTGTGTCCGCTGTCTTGCCGAATCGGTTCGGTGAGCTCCAGATTGCGGCGCGTCATGGCGTCCAGTGCAATGTAATCGTTTTCCGCTTCCACTTTCAGCGTTTTGACATGCTGCAGGTGTTGCGATTGAGTGGCATGCGCATACTTTAAGAGTGCACCGGCGGCGCCTAACGCCGGATTCAGGGAGGAAGCGTGAAAACCGTCGAGAGTCAGGACTTGCAGTTGTTCGAGCAGTTCCCGCATCCCTTTGTCCCTGTCGAAGTGCCAGGCAGGAACAGTGACGATCCGGACGGAAAAACCGGAAAGCCGGTTTTTATCGAATCCGTCGGGAATCAGGATTTCGGCTGCTCCAATGCGTTCGATTTCCTGTTGCAGCCGGTTGTTGAGATTTTTTTCATCGGTTTTCACATCCAGCAAGGTAAGAGCGCCGCTGGAAAGCGAAAGCCAGGCCAGTCCGATATACCCCTGTTTTTTGTGACACACGCATTGAACCGCCAGTAACGGTCGGTCCGCTTTTTCAGGTAACAAATTTGAATCGGTGAGGGTGCCGGGCGTAACGATCCGGACGACCTTGCGCTCCACCGGCCCCTTGCTGGTGGCGGGATCTCCGATTTGTTCGCAAATAGCGACGGATTCGCCGGTGGCGATCAATTTGGCTAGATACTGATCCAGGGCATGGAACGGAATCCCGGCCATCGCCACGTTGTTACCGGTAGAGGCCCGTTGGGTCAGCGTAATGCCCAGGATGCGTGACGCCGTGACAGCGTCGTCGAAAAACAGTTCGTAAAAATCACCCATTCGGTACAAAAGCAGCATATCGGGGTGTTCCGCCTTGATGCGGAGGTATTGCTGCATCATCGGTGTCTGGCGGACAGTTTCCGGCGTGGCTTTCTGGGAAGAACGGGATGGCGTCATATGTTTTTCAGTCAGTAGGCACAGTGGTTAAAAACTTGGATGACCCTTATTGGTAACATTGTAATGCGGTCGGAACACGCAAGCAAAAAAGAGCGCATAAAGCGCTCTTTTTTGAAACAGTTACACGGAAAATCAGTTCTTGCTTTGATCGACCAGTTTGTTTTTGGCGAGCCAGGGCATCATTGAGCGCAGACGATTGCCGACCTGTTCGATTGGGTGTTCTGCGGTCAAACGACGACGCGAAAGCAAAGTCGGAGCGCCGGCCTTGTTTTCCAGAATAAAGCTCTTGGCGTATTCCCCGGTCTGAATGTCTTTTAAGGCTTGACGCATGGCGTTTTTGCTCTGCTCGGTGACGACTTTGGGACCGGTGACGTATTCGCCGTATTCGGCATTGTTCGAAATGGAATAGTTCATGTTGCCGATACCACCCTCGTGAATCAAGTCGACGATTAGTTTCAATTCATGGCAGCACTCGAAATAAGCCATTTCCGGCGCATAACCGGCTTCAACCAAGGTTTCGAACCCGGCCTTGATCAATTCGACGGCACCACCGCACAGTACAGCCTGTTCACCGAACAGGTCGGTTTCGGTTTCTTCACGGAACGTTGTCTGGATGATACCGGCACGACCCCCACCGTTTGCCATAGCGTACGAGAGAGCAATGTCGCGAGCCTTGCCGGATTTGTCCTGATAAACGGCGATCAGTTGGGGAACACCGCCACCTTGCGTATACGTGCTGCGAACGGTATGTCCCGGCGCTTTCGGGGCAATCATGATAACGTCGAAGTCTTCGCGGGGAACGACCTGTCCGTAATGGATGTTAAAGCCGTGTGCAAAAGCGAGAACGGCACCCTGTTTGGCTAAGGGAGCGACGCTTTCGTTATAAACCTCCGGAATGTTTTCGTCGGGCAGCAACATCATGATGACGTCGGCGTCTTTCACGGCTTCCTTGACTTCTTTCACCTTCAAACCGGCATTTTCGGCTTTCCCCCAGGAATTGCCGCCTTTGCGAAGGCCTACGGTAACATCGACTCCGGAATCTTTCAGATTCAGAGCGTGAGCGTGACCCTGCGAGCCATAGCCGATAATGGCTACTTTTTTTCCTTTAATTAAAGACAGATCGCAGTCTTTGTCGTAAAAAACATTCATTATGATTCCCAATTCAAAGTGTAAAAACAAGACCGGTTAAATTTTCAGGATGCGTTCGCCACGTCCGATTCCGGAGCCGCCGGAACGGACGGTTTCTAAAATGGCGGCCCGGTCAATGGTTTCGATAAATGCATCCAGTTTGGTTTTGTCGCCGGTCAATTCGACCGTGTAAGCGCGATCGCTGACGTCGATGATTCTTCCGCGGAAAATGTCGGTTGTACGTTTGATTTCCTCGCGTTCTTTCCCAACGGCACGGATCTTGATCAGCATCATTTCGCGTTCGACGAAATAACCGTCCGTCAGGTCGACGACCTTGACGACTTCAATCAGACGGTTCAGATGTTTGGTGATTTGCTCGATCACGTCGTCGGAACCGATCGTAACGATCGTCATGCGGGACAGGGTAGGATCTTCCGTGGGGGCGACGTTCAAGGTTTCGATGTTGTAACCGCGCGCCGCGAACAATCCCACAACGCGAGCCAGAGCACCGGCTTCGTTTTCCAAAAGAACAGAAATAATGTGTCGCATGTTACTTGTCCTCCAGACTCATCAGCATTTCGGTCAGGCCCTTGCCGGCTTTGACCATCGGCCAG
>DBGFLV010000108.1:0-1713 GCA_048528425.1 Oxalobacter sp.
CGATTTCGTCAGGAAAGAGCATCCGATCAATTTCCAGTGGACCTTGAAAGGAAAGAAGTATGAGTTTAGAAATGACAGGCTCCGACATACTGGTTCGAAGCCTGGCCGAAGAAGGAGTAGAGCACGTTTTCGGTTACCCTGGTGGTTCCGTTCTCTATATCTATGACGCCATCTATAAACAGGACAAATTCAAGCATATCCTCGTCCGGCACGAACAGGCAGCCGTTCACGCGGCAGACGCTTATGCCAGAAGTTCGGGAAAAGTGGGTGTTGCCTTAGTCACCTCGGGCCCCGGCGTCACCAACGCCATTACCGGTCTGGCAACCGCTTACATGGATTCCATCCCGCTCGTCTTAATCAGCGGGCAAGTTTCCACCCACGCCATCGGTTCGGACGCCTTTCAGGAATGCGACGCCGTAGGTATCACCCGTCCCTGCGTCAAACACAACTTTCTCGTCAAGGATGTGAAAGACCTGGCGTTGACGATTAAAAAGGCTTTTTACATCGCTTCGACCGGTCGTCCTGGCCCGGTACTGATCGACATTCCGAAGGACGTTAGCATGCAGTCCTGCCTGTTCGATTATCCCCGAGAAATCGACATGCGCTCTTACAAGCCGATCGACAAAGGCCATACCGGACAGATCCGCAAGGCTGTCCAAATGATGCTTCAGGCAGAACGTCCGCTGGTCTACGCCGGTGGCGGTGTTATCCTTTCCGATTCGTCTCCCGAATTAAATCAGCTGGTTGACCGGTTGAATTTTCCGTGCGTCACTACTTTGCAGGGGCTGGGCGCTTATCGAGCATCCAGTGAACGCTACATCGGCATGCCGGGTATGCACGGCATGTACGAAGCCAACATGGCCATGCAACACTGTGACGTCTTAATTGCGATCGGTGCGCGTTTCGACGACCGCGTCATCGGCAATCCCGATCACTTTTCGAAAGTGGACCGCAAGATCATTCACGTTGACATTGATCCTTCCTCCATCTCCAAACGGGTCAAGGTTGACATTCCCATCGTCGGCAACGTCAAGGACGTTTTGCAAGAGATGCTGTCTCAACTGGACAACGCTCCCACGCCCCCCCAGCCGCAGACACTCTCGCCCTGGTGGAAACAGATCAACGAATGGCGCAAGAAAAACTGTCTGAAGTACGAACAATCCGATCAGGTCATCAAGCCCCAGTTCGTCATCGAAAAACTGTGGGAAGTCACCAAAGGCGATGCGTTCATTGCTTCCGACGTCGGTCAGCATCAGATGTGGGCCGCCCAGTATTATCCTTTTGACAAACCCCGCCGCTGGCTCAATTCCGGCGGTCTCGGCACGATGGGGGTCGGTCTGCCCTATGCCATGGGAGTCCAGATGGCTCATCCTGATGCGACAGTCGCCTGCATTACGGGCGAAGGGTCCATTCAGATGAACATTCAAGAACTGGCCACCTGCAAACAGTACAATCTGACGCCGAAAATCATCATGTTGAACAACGGCGTTTTGGGTATGGTTCGTCAATGGCAACGTCTGGACTATGAATCCCGTTACTCGGAAACCTACGTCGCCTCACTTCCGGACTTTAACAAACTTGCTGAAGCGTACGGCCATGTCGGTTTGAAAGTGGAGAAACCGTCCGACGTCGAGGGTGCGTTAAGAGAAGCGTTCTCGATGAAAGACAAACTGGTCTTTTTGAATATCCTGACAGATTCGACCGAAAACGTCT
>DBGFLV010000109.1:0-3678 GCA_048528425.1 Oxalobacter sp.
CATACTTTCAATTTCGAAGCCATCAGTGCCGACGCGGTCGCCGCAGGGGCCGCCATACGCATCGCTTCGGCAACCGAACTGATGCAAGAAGTCAACGAACTGTTCGCTAACGCAAAACGGCGGCACGAGACGGGAGATCGGGCAAAACAATTCGCCGTCAAACAACACGGCGCAACCGAGCGGACAATGGCGCTTCTGGCTCCGTTGATGGAAGAAAAAACCACGTGAAACGTATCCCTTCCCTTCAGCCGGATACCGGGATTCGAAACGTCAGCGTCGTTCCGTTCTCGCCTGTTGCGATTTTGAACTCACCATTTAACGTACCGATCCGCTCGCGAATACCGGCCAATCCGTAAGATTTGATCTTTCTGTTCCGCACCTTGGGCATGCCGACTCCGTTGTCGGCTACGGTCAAGACCAGATTGTCCGTCTCCTTTGACAGGTGGATCACGACCTTGCTCGCCCGGGCGTGTTTGACAACGTTAGTGAGTGCTTCCTGAAGCACCCGGAACAGCACAGTCGCCCGTTTGTCGTCGAGTTCGAGATGAGTGTCTTCGGTATGAAAAACGCATTCGATAGCGTTACCTCGGGAAAAATCCTTGGCTTGCCATTCGAGCGACGCTACCAACCCGAGATCGAGAACAGCCGGTCGAAGATTGTTGATCAGTGTCCGAACACTTTTGACGGTTGTGTCGACATGTTTCAAAATTTCGTCTATTCGTTCCGACCGCTTTTGAGGCGAATCGAATACATCCTGCTTCAGCAGAGACACCTCGATACGGAAAGCCAGCAAATGCTGGCCCAGTTCGTCATGAATTTCGCGTGCAATACGTTTTCGCTCGTCTTCGCGGATTTTTTCGTGATGATCAATCAGTTCCCGCAACTCGTTTTTATTAAAAGGCGTATCTTTCATTTTTCCTTAAACCGGTCTGTCCGCTGTCAAAGCCGGATGAAGTGTTCTCTGTAATAGCGCAGTTCTTCAATGGACTCCATAATATCAGCCAGGGCAGTGTGTTTTTGCTGTTTCTTGAAACCATTGACCAGTTCGGGGCGCCAGCGACGACTCAGTTCCTTAAGCGTCGACACATCCAGATTGCGATAATGGAAATACGCTTCCAACCTCGGCATCGTCTTCGCCATAAAGCGGCGATCCTGGCAAATCGTATTCCCGCACATGGGCGATTTGCCCTTTGGTACGTACGCTTCCAGAAACTCGATCAAGGCGTCTTCGGCCATCGCTTCCGTGACATTGGACGCTCTGACCCGTTCCGTCAGGCCCGAGTGGCCGTGAGTGCCCTTGTTCCAGGCGTCCATACTGTCTAAAACGATATCGGACTGGTGAATGGCGTACACCGGCGCTTCGGCCAGCACGTTCAGATCCGGATCGGTCACGACAACAGCCACCTCGATAATACGATCGGTCTCCGGATCAAGCCCTGTCATTTCCAAATCGACCCAAATCAAATTCAATTCGTTGCGTTGCTTTTTCATGGCATTGTCTTGAGATGGTTCTGGTTGAGTTTCCCGAGCTTGTGACATAATTCTTTCCTTATCGACATAATCGATCATTTTCGCACAAGGACAAAATGTCAGCATTCGCGTTTACGCAACTATTCATTTTTTTTCTGCTTTTGACTTTCCTTGTCCGATTCTGGCTGGCCATGCGACAAATACACTACGTCGGCCTTCATCGCGACGTCGTCCCGGCACAATTTGCCGGCAACATCACTCTGGCAACTCACCGGAAAGCAGCCGACTATACCCTTTCGAAAACCCGTTTCAGTCTGGTGTCGCTGTCGGTCGACACCGTAACATTGCTGGCATTTACCCTGTTCGGCGGTCTTCAGAAACTGGCGGGATGGCTGCATGATGAGCTTGGTAACGGGATGATTTTTCAAATGGGACTGATCGTTGTGGTCGGACTGATCGTCGCTCTGATCGATTTGCCGCTCGACTCCTATCGGCAATTTGTGCTTGAAGAAAAATTCGGTTTCAATAAAATGACCCCTTCGCTGTTTTTCAGCGATGTGGCCAAAAGCACGGTGCTGGGTGCCGTGATCGGTCTTCCCCTTCTCTGGGTTTTGCTGACCGTCATGGAAAAAACCGGAAGGATGTGGTGGCTTTATGCCTGGATCCTCTGGTGTCTTTTCCAATTTCTGATGCTTTTTCTGTATCCGGCTTTCATTGCCCCCCTGTTTAACAAATTCACACCCTTGACCGACGAAACGCTGCGATGGCGAATTGAACAGTTGATGCAACGTGTCGGCTTTCATTCCAGCGGACTGTTCGTCATGGACGGTTCGAAAAGAAGTGCACACGGGAACGCTTACTTCACCGGCTTCGGTTCCGCCAAACGGGTCGTTTTTTTCGATACCCTGCTCGAGCGTCTTTCCCCGGCGGAAACCGAAGCGGTGCTGGCGCATGAATTGGGTCATTTCAAACTGAAACACGTCATGAAGCGCATCGTCCTGACGAGTCTTTCCTCATTGGTTTTCCTGGCGCTTCTAGGCTATTTGAAAAACCAGAACTGGTTTTATACCGGACTGGGTATCGACGCGAGTCTGGCGTCCAATGCCGTGGCACTCATCCTGTTTGCCCTGGTCCTTCCCATCTTCACTTTTTTCTTGTCACCGCTCATGGCAATGAATTCACGCCGGCATGAATTCGAAGCCGACGCCTTTTCGGCAGAATACACCCAGGCCCGCGACCTGGCCAATGCGCTGGTGAAACTGGTCTCGGACAATGCCTCCACGCTGACGCCCGATCCGCTTCACTCTGCTTTTTACGACTCCCACCCGCCGGTCAGTCTCAGAATCAACCGTTTGCTGGGCCACTCATGACACCGGAACCCCTGACCGCACAAGTCATCGCAGCGCACGGCCGCCATTATCTGGCCAACGCCGGCGGGCAGCTGTTCCATTGTGTCACACGCGGCAAGAAAAGCGACGTTGCCGTCGGTGACGCTGTCATTATCCGGCCAACCGCCAGAGGACAAGCCGTGATCGAATCCATCGGTGAACGGCATTCGCTCCTGTACCGTTCTGACCAGTACAAGTCGAAACTGCTAGCCGCCAATGTCGACCAACTGTTCATTGTCGTGGCGACCGAACCCGGTTATTCGGACGATCTGGTTTCCCGTGCGCTGGTTGCAGCCGAGGCGGCCGCAATCGACGCCCACCTTATTTTAAACAAGACCGACGTCACTGACCTGCTCGGGAAAGCCCGGCAACGGATCGCTCTTTACGCCGATCTCGGTTATCCGGTTCATGAAGTTTCTGCCACTACGCAACCCGACCACACGCTGTCGGTACTCTTGCCGCTTGTGAAAAACCGGACGTCCATTCTGATCGGTCAGTCGGGCATGGGAAAATCGACCTTGGTCAACTTGCTGGTACCGGGCGCCGATATCGCTACACGGGAAATTTCGACCGTGTTGAATTCCGGAAAACACACGACGACCTATACACGCCTGTACCGGATAGATGAGAACACGGCCGTTATCGACTCGCCGGGATTTCAGGAATTCGGTCTGTATCATCTCACCGAAGGCATGCTTGAACGGGCCTTCCGCGAATTCACTCCTCTTCTCGGCCACTGCCGTTTTTACAATTGTCATCACCTCTCGGAACCGGGATGTGCCGTTACTGAAGCCGTCCAAGCGGGTCGCCTTTCACCCAT
>DBGFLV010000110.1:0-8417 GCA_048528425.1 Oxalobacter sp.
GGTTCAAACGACCTTTTGGGTCAATGCGGCAAACGCCTGAAAATAGTCGGGAAAAGTCTTGGAGACGCATCGGGGATCGTTGATTCTTATGTTTGCGCCTTTCTTCCGGGGACTGCAAAGGCAAGCTAATGAAAAGCACATGGCCATGCGGTGATCGTCGTACGTGTCTATTACGGCATCTTCAATTCGGTGACCCGGGATAACTTTAAGCCAGTCGTTTCCCGTTTCTACTGACGCTCCCAGCTTCTTCAATTCGGTGGCTACTGCCGCGATACGATCGGTTTCTTTGACGCGCCAACTGCCGATATTGCGTAGTACGCTGGGGCCCTCGGCATATACCGCCAGGAGAGCGACGGTCATGGCAGCATCCGGTATCAGATTGAAATCGTCATCAACCGGCTTCAACGTGCCGGTTGATGTTACTTCAATGTAAGTGTCGCCCCAGGTAACAGCCGCACCCATTTTTTCAAGAACGTCAACAAACCGGACATCGCCCTGGATACTGTGTCGGCCAATACCTTCCACTCTGACCGGCCCACCGGCAATAGCGGCGGCAGCCAGAAAGTACGACGCAGAAGAAGCGTCTCCTTCAACATGGACAACGCCGGGACTTCGGTAAAACTGCCCTTTTCGGACAGTAAAGGATTTCCACCCATCCTGTTCGACTTCAACACCGAACGAACGCATCAAATTCAACGTGATTTCGATATAGGGCTTTGAAATCAGTTCACCCACGACATGAAGAGTGACGTCCCGGGAATGCGCCATCAGCGGGGACGCCATCAGTAACGCCGTCAAAAACTGGCTGGAGACGTCTCCCCTGACGTGCAGATCGTGTGACCTGATACGGCCGTCTCGAATATGGATAGGAGGATAGCCTGCATTTTCCACGTAGTTAATACAAGCACCGACTTCATTGAGCGCGTCCACCAGATCGCCAATAGGCCGCTCATGCATGCGCTTGATTCCATGCAACAGAAAATCCCCTCCCAAAACAGCCAAAGCTGCCGTTAACGGTCGTATTGCCGTTCCCGCATTCCCCAAAAACAAATCGGCTTTGCGGACAGGGATGTGCCCTTTTGTACCGGTAACGATGTATTCGTTGTCATGATCTGTCCGATTCCACTGGATTCCCAGCTTCTGCAACGCCTGCAACATGACGGAAGTATCGTCAGAGGCGAGCAAATCGCGGACAACCGTGTTCCCCTCCGCCAGAGCCGCCAATAACAACGTCCTGTTCGATATGCTCTTGGAACCCGGTAACGGTATCGTTCCACGAACGTTCCCGACAGGAGCGAGGTCAATATAGGCAGGATAATGAACCATGAGCAATTATTTCTTCCGTTCAGAATTTTCAATCGTGTTGAGCCAATTCATTCTGGCACGCTGTGCATTGGAAAAAATTGTTTCCAGGGCGTTTCCATCCGCCTTGTCTATCAGCTCCCGAACCTGCTTTAATTCTTCCAGATAGGCGTCCAGTTGGACCAGCAAATGCGAACGGTTCGCCAGAGTAATGTCACGCCACATCTCGGGGGAAGAACCGGCGATACGGGTGAAATCTCTAAAACCACTGGCGGCGTACTGGAAAAACAGATCGGATTTCGGGTGAGAAGCCACGTAATCGACCAGACCATACGCCAGTAGATGGGGCATGTGGCTGACTGTCGCAAAAACATTGTCGTGATCCTCGGGGGAGAGGTAATGAATAATGGAACCGCACTGTTCCCAGAGACCGGCTATTTTTTCAACATCTTCCTTGTGATTTTCCGGCAACGTCGTGAGCACGGTTTTCTTGCCCTGGAACAAATCGTCGATGGCCGCTTCAGGACCGTTCATTTCGCGCCCCGCAATAGGATGAGCCGGAATGAACTGGCTGATTTTCCTACCCAACACCTGACGTGCCATAGCAACGACGTCCGTTTTAGTACTGCCGGTGTCACTGACAATCAGTCGGTCATGCAAATAGGGAAGAACAGTTTTCAACACTTTATCTGTCTGTGCAACGGGCACTGAAAGCAACAGCAAGTCCGCGTCAGAAAAAGTCTTTTCCAACGATGACGTTTCCGCCTCGTCGATCATGCCCAACGCATGGGCTCGTGAGAGGATGTCCGGATTTCTTTCCCACCCGACTATTTTTCCTTTGTACCCCGCTTTTCGCAAGGCGAGCGCGAAAGACCCTCCAATCAGTCCTACACCGCAAATCACTATTTTTTTGAAGATATTCACGATGATCAGGCCAACACTTCTTTCAAGGCATGGACAAAAGCCCGGTTTTCTTCCGGTAGCCCGATCGAGACGCGCAACCATTTCGGCAATCCGTAGGCATTGACGGGACGGACAATAACGCCTTTTTTCAACAATTCCGTATTGACGCGGGAACCCGCACCGTCGTCTTCACCGACTTTTACCAAAATGAAGTTCCCGTGTGAAGGAACGTATTCCAGACCCATTTCATCGAACGACTGCGTAAGGTAGCGATAACCCTCTGAATTGATCTGTGCACTTTTCGACAAAAATTCACGATCGTTCAACGCAGCAATGGCGGCTGCTTGAGCCAGAACATTGACGTTGAAAGGTTGCCGAATCCGATTGAGTAGCCCGGTTATTTCCGGTTGCGCCAGGCCGAACCCGATGCGCAACCCGGCCAAGCCGTACGCTTTCGAAAAAGTGCGCGATACCAGCAGATTGGGATATGCTCTCACCCAGACTGTCGAATCGTACTGTATGGAAGAATTCAGATACTCGTTGTAGGCTTCGTCGATCACGACCACGACATGAGGAGGTATTCTCTCCAGAAACGCTTCAATAGCGGCAGGCTGTAAAAACGTACCGGTCGGATTGTTTGGATTAGCGATAAAAATCAAGCGTGTGTCGTCCTGAACCGCATCGGCCATAGCCTGCAGGTCGTGTCCGTAACCGACAGAGGGAACCTGAATGTCTTTGGCGCCGATCGCCTTAGCCACCAGGGCATACACTAAAAATGAATACTCCGAAAAAAGGATGGATTGACCTTTCTGGACAAAGGTACGGGCCGCCAAGTCAATAATGTCATTACTGCCGTTCCCCAGCGTAATCCAGTCTGGCGGGACAGCGTATCGCTCCGATAAGGCTTTTTTCAGGATAAAACCGTTGGCATCCGGATAGCGGCCTGTTTCGTCAAGCGCTTCCTGAATCGCCTGCTTGGCCGATTCCGGCATACCCAGCGGATTTTCATTAGACGCCAGTTTGATGATTTTTTCCGGATCGAGCCCGAACTCACGGGCGACTTCGGAAATGGGCTTGCCGGCCTGATAAGGGGCAATAGCCCGGATATAGTCTGGAGCAAACGGATGGGACATAATCTTTCCGGTAAAAATAAATCAGATAGGATAGGAACCGAGCACTTTAAAATAAGCTACCCGGTCTTTCAATTCAGTCAGGGCGCTTTGAATCTTTTTTTCCTTGACGTGACCGTCGATATCTACAAAAAAATAGTATTCCCAATTTCCGGTCTTGGCCGGTCTGGATTCCAATCGCGTCATGGACACACCGTATTTGTCGAGTGGTTCCAGCATTTTATAAACAGCACCGGCCTTATTCTGGACAGACAAAAGCAGTGACGTCTGGTCTTTTCCACTCGGTTCCGTTTCCTTTCTGCCGATCACGGCAAAACGGGTTCGGTTTTGCGGATCGTCCTGGATATGGCTACTGACGACTTGCAAACCGTAACGCATTAGCGCCATTTCCCCCGCGATAGCGGCTGTCTTGGTGTCTTCGCTGGCGATTCTGGCTGCCTCGGCATTGGAAGCGACGGCGTGTCTTAACAGACTGGGATAATGCTGGTTCAACCAGCCTTGACATTGGGCCAATGCCTGAGAATGGGCGCAAATGATCCGGACACCTTCCATTTTCCCGCTCAACGTCATCAGATTGTGTTGAACGGGAATGGAAACTTCGCTGCTGATCGTCAAGGCGGTTTGCATTAGCAAATCAAGCGTCCGGTTAATGGCCCCTTCCGTCGAATTTTCAATCGGAACAACACCGAAATCGGCCGTCCCCGCTTCCGCTGCCCGGAAAACCTCGTCGATGGAATTACACGGCAATGCGTGTATCGCTGAACCGAAACACCGATAAACCGCCTGTTCTGAAAAAGTACCGACCGGTCCCAGAAAAGCGACAATCGTCTTCTTTTCCAATGCCCGGCAGGCCGACATGATTTCGCGAAAAATCGTTTGCAATTCGGCATTCCCCAACGGCCCCGGATTGCGTTCGACGATTCTTCTTAAAACCTGCGCTTCTCTGTCCGGTCTGAAAATCGGTGCATCAATTTTGTTTTTGACGTGCCCCACTTCCTGGGCCACTTTCGCTCTGCGGTTCAACAGGGTCAGTATTTCGGCATCGATTTCATCGATCCGTTCCCGCAAAGGTTTTAATAATTTTTCCATTCAAAGTAAAAAACAACGGGATAAACAGAATACCAACGGGCAAGTCATCACGACTCATGCACGTGAGGACTATTGTAAGCTATAACCGTTCAAGAACCTACCCTGTTGAAAACAGTCGGGGTTTTCCGCTTTCGTTCAAACGATCGCATGAAGGTAATCAATGCCTCGACGCCTTTAACCGGCATAGCATTGTACAGAGACGCCCGCATCCCGCCGGTCAACCGGTGCCCCCGCAATTGCAAAAGGCCGCTTTCTGCTGCCTCTTCCAGAAAAGATTCATTCAACATTGCGTTTTCTAGAAAAAAAGGGACATTCATTCTCGAACGCGCCCCGGGAGTAACGTCATTACGGTAAAAATCGCTGTGATCGATGTAATCGTAAAGCATCGATGATTTTTCAATGCTGTCGCGTTCCATTTGAGCGACGCCCCCTCGTTTTTTAAGCCATTTGAAAACGAGCCCGCAAACATAGATGGCGTAGGCAGGTGGCGTATTGAACAGGGAATCGTTTTCGCAAACATTTTGCCAGTCGAAAACCGAAGGACAAAACGGCACTGCATGTCCAATCAGATCCTCGCGAACAATCACGACCGTCACCCCGGCCGGACCAAGATTTTTCTGGGCACCGGCATAAACAACCCCGTATTTCGACAAATCAACGGGACGGGAAAGCAATTCGGAAGACATATCCGCCACTAGAGGAACCGATCCTGTCGACGGCGTAAAATGAAACTGGTTACCATTGATGGTTTCGTTGGAACAGATGTGAACGTAAGCGGCTTCCTTTGTCCGTTTCCAGGTATTTTCGTCCGGAACCGAAAGAAAACCTGTTTTTTCAGAAGAAGCCGCGACATTGACCCGACCGTATCTTGCCGCTTCCGTCAACGACTTTCCTGACCAGACACCCGTATGGACGAAATCCATCGTTGCATCCGATCCAGAGCGCGCCACTAGATTCATGGGAACGATAGCATTCATTGCGGTCGCGCCGCCTTGCATGAAAAGAATGCGATGGGTTTCCGGCACTTCCAACAATTCACGTAAATCGTCCCGCGCCTGTCGCAAAATCGTACCGAACTGGTGGCCACGATGACTCAGTTCCATTGCGGACATCCCGCAACCCTGCCAGTTCGACATTTCGGCGGCGGCCTGTCTTAACACCTCATCGGGTAACATGGCCGGCCCCGCCGAAAAATTATAAGGACGCATTACGGATTTTCTTCCTCGGCCGTATCAGACGTATCATCCAAATCCGATTCCACAATACGCTGCAATCCGCTTAGCGTGGTTCCCTCCTCCACGGCAATCAGGGTGACACCCTGAGTCGCCCGGCCCATTTCGCGGATTTCGGAAACCCGGGTTCGGATCAGCACACCACCCGTCGTGATCAGCATGATCTCGTCGTTTTCATTGACCAGTGTGGCAGCGACGACTTTACCGTTTCGTTCACTGGTCTGAATGGCGATCATGCCTTTCGTGCCTCTTCCGTGGCGGGTGTATTCGGCAATCGGCGTTCGTTTGCCGAATCCGTTTTCAGTTGCTGTCAAAACCGACTGATTTTCATCCTCGGCCACCAAAAGCGCAATGACCTTTTGATCGTCTTCCAAGTTCATCCCTCTGACACCGCGAGCCGTTCTTCCCATCGGGCGCACGTCGTTCTCGTTGAAACGAACTGCTTTTCCGGCGTCCGAAAAGAGCATCACGTCGTGACTGCCGTCCGTCAGGGCGGCACCGATCAGATAATCGCCCTCATCCAGTCCGACAGCGATAATGCCGGCTTTGCGGGGGTTACTGAAGTCGGTCAACGGCGTCTTTTTGACGGTTCCCTGACTGGTCGCCATGAAAATGTAGTGATTGTCCGGGAAATTCCGGTTTTCACCCGACAATGGCAAGATGACCGTAATCTTTTCATCGGCTTGCAAGGGGAACATGTTGACGATCGGCTTGCCACGCGAATTTCGCGAACCTTGCGGAACTTCCCACACTTTCAGCCAGTACATACGTCCCCGATCCGAAAAGCAGAGAATGTAGTCGTGCGTATTAGCGATAAACAACTGATCGACCCAATCGTCTTCCTTGGTCGCGGTAGCTTGCCTGCCGCGTCCTCCCCGTTTTTGCGCACGATATTCTGACAAGGGCTGGGACTTGATGTAACCGCTGTGTGACAACGTTACCACCATATCCTGCGGAGTGATCAGGTCTTCCGTTTCCAGATCACTCGCGTTCAGCTCGACATCCGAACGACGCACATCCTTTGTTTTTTCGCCGTATTCGCTAATGATTTCGTTCAGTTCATCGTCGATGATAGCCAGTACCCGTTCCGGTTTTTGAAGAATGTCGAGTAACTCGGCAATCTGGGCCATGACGTCGCCGTATTCGTTCAAAATCCTGTCCTGCTCCAGGCCGGTCAATCGTTGCAAACGCATTTGGAGGATTTCGGTCGCCTGTTCTTCAGACAACTTGTAAAGTCCGTCAGGCTGGATACCGTACATTTTCGGCAACCCTTCAGGCCGGAATTCTTCAACACGGTTGGCGTGCGCCGCACTGGTTCTCGCCAACATGGACTTGACCAGTGAGGAATCCCACGAACGGGACATCAGCTCCTGTCTGGCAATCGGCGGAGTAGGAGCGGCCCGGATGATTGCGATAAAGTCATCGATGTTGGCCAACGCAACCGCCAGCCCTTCCAGAACATGTCCCCGCTCCCGGGCCTTTCTCAATTCGAAAATCGTCCGTCGTGTCACGACCTCGCGGCGGTGTGACAAAAAGCATTCCAGCATCTGTTTCAGATTAAGCAGCTTCGGTTGACCGTCAACCAACGCCACCATGTTCATGCCGAACGTATCTTGCAACTGCGTCTGTTTGTAGAGGTTGTTCAAAACCACTTCAGCTACTTCGTTGCGCTTGAGTTCGATCACCACACGCATACCGGACTTGTCGGATTCGTCGCGAATATCCGAAATACCGTCCAGTTTTTTCTCGCGTACGCTATCGGCAATCCGTTCCAGAAGCGTTTTTTTGTTCACCTGATACGGCAACTCGTCAATAATGATGGCCTGCCGTCCGTCACGGCCGTGTTCTTCGAAATGCGTCTTGGCCCGCATGACCACCCGGCCCCTTCCGGTACGGTATCCTTCGCGGACGCCTGCCGTACCGTAAATAATGCCGCCGGTCGGAAAATCGGGCGCCGGAATAAGGTCGATCAATTCGTCGATCGAACAATCGGCATGGTGGAGCAGATGCAACGCACCCCGGATTACTTCGACAAGATTGTGAGGCGGAATATTGGTTGCCATCCCGACGGCGATACCAGAAGAACCGTTCACTAGCAAATTAGGAATTCTCGTCGGTAAAACGGAAGGCTCTTTTTCCTTGCCATCGTAATTGGGAACGAAATCAATAGTTTCCTTGTCGATATCGGCCAGCATTTCTTCCGAAATCCGGTCAAGCCGACATTCCGTATAACGCATCGCGGCGGCGCTGTCTCCGTCAATCGAGCCGAAGTTGCCTTGCCCGTCCACCAACGTATACCGCAAGGAAAAGTCCTGCGCCATACGGACCAGTGTATCGTAGATAGACTGGTCGCCATGCGGGTGATATTTACCCATAACTTCGCCCACGACACGGGCGCACTTGACATAAGGCCGGTTCCAGCTATTGTTCATTTCGTGCATGCCGAACAACACACGCCGGTGTACCGGTTTCAATCCATCCCTGACATCTGGAAGCGCCCGCCCTACGATCACACTCATCGCGTAATCGAGATAGCTTTTGCGCATCTCTTCTTCCAACGAAATGGAAATGGTTTCTTTCGCAAATTGATCCATAAAATTATTTCTGGGAAACGAGTCGGGTTTATTACAGTGCCGAAAAAATTTCGGCATATAAAATCAATATTTTACCACGTGGACGTGATATCCATTTGAAATATCGGCCTTTATCTTAAGTTCTTCTTTTCATTCGAATTTTATTTCTGTACGACAACGGATGACTT
>DBGFLV010000111.1:0-4378 GCA_048528425.1 Oxalobacter sp.
GGATGGCCAGTTCACCGGTACTGGGATCAACAGAGATGTCTGAAAACAGCAGTTTGCCGGTGTACGGGTAAATGGCACCGTCTTCCATGACCATAGTGACTTTCAGTCCGGACTTGTCGGTGTCCTTTAACATACCGTTTTGCATCATCTGACGCAGCCTGAGCAATTCGGCACTCGATTGTGTCAGATTCAAATAGATCGGATTGATTTGTTGAATGGTAGCCAGGAGCGTCGTTTCGTTCTGTCCGACCAGAGCGCCTTCCGTTACCATCGCGCGACCGATACGGCCGGAAATCGGTGCCGTCACTGTGGCGTATTCCAGATCCAGTTTGGCGTTGGTCAACGCTGCCTTGGCTGAAGCAACGTCGGCGGCAGCCTGTTTCTGAGCCGCAACGGCGTCGTCGTATTCCTGCTTGCTGATGGCATTGATTTCAACGAGCGGCGTATACCGTTTCAGTTTCAGATCGGCCTGAACCTGGTTGGCTTCGGCGCGGGCGAGCGTCGCCTTGGCGTTCTGGACAGAAGCCTCGTAACTGCGGGGATCAATGCGGAAAAGAACCTGACCCTGTTTGACGTAAGCGCCTTCCTCGAAAGTCCGTTTTAATACGATACCAGGGACACGGGCGCGCACTTCAGCCGTGCGGTACGATTCAAGCCGTCCCGGCAATTCGTTTTCCACCGCCATTTTTTCGGGCGAAACGGTAACGAAAGCCGCTTCAGGCAACTGGGCGGGCGGAGCCGCCTTGTCGCCACAAGCGGAGAGGAGGAGGACGACGGCCAATACGGCGCTTGCATTTCTTAAACAGGAAAAGGATCTCATGGATTTGGTCGAAAGAAATTGATCGGTTTCCGTCTTGATCCGGAAACGGGAAAATTCAGCTCGTTAGGTAAAACATCATATTGTAGATGACTTGCGCCATAATCTAACATACAATCATGAATGTATGTTATATTTTTTTTGAATTATCAGGCAGAAACTATTTTCCTGCAACAAACTAATTTGTTACAGATTGTAAATGAGGAGATTGGATGGAACGTGTCACCCGGAAAAGGACGCTGGAGACCCGTGACCGTATATTGGATGCGGCCGAAGACGTCTTTAGCGAACGGGGATTTTCGAATACCACTTTAAACGAAATTGCGGAAACGGCAGGAGTGACCCGGGGCGCGATTTACTGGCACTTCAAGAACAAGGACGACCTGTTCGAGGCCATGTGTTCACGAGTGCGTGAGCCGTTAAAAGCGATGGTGCAGAAAACGGCCGACAAGGACACGGAAGACCCGCTGGATCAGTTGAGCAAGGTGCATGAATCCATTATGCGTGAAGTCGTCAACAACCCTCATTACCGGAAAGTGTTGAACATTCTTTTTCATAAGTGCGAATTCACCCAGGAAACGGACCAGATCGTCATCCAGCAAAAGGAATGGCGTACTTACTCAGGTAACATGATACGGACGACATTGACGCATGCCCAGCAGAAAAAACAGTTGCCTCCCGATTTGGACATTGAGCTCGCCGGTAACTTGTTGGGTTTTGTGTTTAAGGGGTTACTGGCCGACTGGCTTTTCATGCCCGACAGTTTCGATCTGATCGAAAACGCGAGAAAAGTTAATCATGCGGTTTTTGATCTGATGAAAAACAGTTCCCATCTGAAAAAATGATCCGGCTTCATCCCTTGTGCCGGAATAATCTGAAAGAAGACAACAGCGCCGTAAAACAAATGGTGGCACCGATAGACAGTACGGTGTATTCCCACTGCACTTTTCCAAAATGGAAGAGTGTCTGGACCGGAGGCAGAAAAATGCCAGCGAAAAGCACGAGAACGGTGATGCCCAGCACTGACCAGAGAATACCGTTTTTCTGTTTGAGCGAACTGAAAAAAGAGCGACTCCACGAGCGGTTGATCAAAATCAGCCAGATGTCGCCGACGATCATGGCCGTGAAAGTCAGTGTGCGTGCCTGTTCGGAATCGAAGCCGTTTTGCCGTGAGAACCAATAGACAAAGATGACCCAGGCCAAAAGCGCCAGGCCCTGTTTGACGCCGAGCCATAAAATAGCTTTGTCGAAAATTCTGGCGTTTGTCGGCCGTGGTGGTCGTGTCATGACGTCGGCTTCTTCGGGTTCGTTTTCAAAGGCGATCGAACAGATCGGGTCAACCATCAGTTCGAAAAAAACGATATGAATCGGCAACAAAACCAGCGGCCAGCCCAACATGACCGGAAAAAGCGACAGTCCGGCAATAGGAATGTGGGCCGCTACGATGAAAACGACGGCTTTACGGATATTGTCGAAAATGCGCCTTCCCAGTCTGACGGCGCAGACGATGGAAGAAAAATCATCATTTAACAGGACAAGTGAAGCGGCTTCACGGGCCACGTCCGTTCCTCTTTCTCCCATTGCAATACCGATGTGGGCCGATTTCAACGCCGGAGCATCGTTGACCCCATCCCCCGTCATCGCCACAATTTCGCCACTGGATTTCAGCGTATTGACGAGTTGGAGTTTCTGTCCCGGCGTTGTGCGGCAGAACACGTTCCCCTGCCTGACCCGTTCTTCCAGTTCATCCGGACGCAGGGATTCCATTTCCTGTCCGGTCAGTATCTTTCCATTTGCGTCCAGTCCCGCTTCACGGGCGATTTTTTTTGCCGTCGCCGGATAGTCACCGGTAATCATGATGACCCGTATCCCGGCGGTCAAGCATTCGCCGACCGCTGTTTTGACGGTTGGACGCAACGGATCGGCCAAACCGACAATGCCGAGAAAACTGAAGTGGAAATCGTGTTGTTGCGAGGGCAGTTCGTCCTGCTGGAAAGAGGCGCGGGCCACGGCCAGGATGCGGAGCCCCTGTTCGGCCAGAGCGTTGACCTGGTTGGAAATCACGTCCATTGTTTCCCGGTCGAGATGGCACAAGTCCATAACGGCTTCAGGGGCGCCTTTGGCAGCGATGACGTACTGGCTGGAATCGGGTGAGCGCCAAACTCGGGAAATGGCCAGAAGTTCTGCCGAAAGAGGATATTCCTCAACAAGCGTCCAGCTATCATGGATGTGCTCTGTCCCGGCCAGTACCTGATGACCGACCTGCTGGATGGCTCTTTCCATCGGATCGAATGGATCGCGCTGGCTCGACAGCATGGCAAATTCCAGGGTTTCATGAAATTTCTCCGGAAAATTGTCGTGCTTTAACGCATCGGGACGATCGAAAGCGTAAGTATCGCCCTGTACCGTCACTTTCGACAAAACCATCCTGTTTTCGGTCAAGGTGCCGGTCTTGTCAGTGCAAAGAACAGTAGCGGCGCCGAGCATTTCGATGGCCGGAATTTTATGGGTCAGGACGTGTTTTTTCGCCATACGCCAGGCACCGAGGCCGAGAAAAATGGCCAAAACCAGCGGAAATTCAGCCGGCATGATGCTCATGGCCAATGTCAGACCGGCCAATACGCCGTTTAACCAGTCGTGACGGGTCAAGCCGTACCAGACAACCAGCAATCCGACCAGTGCCGCACTGGCTGTTGCCACCACTTTGACGGCGTGGCTGGTTTCTGCCTGGACGCGACTGGTTTCACCCGTTTGTAACGCAAGGGCTTGACCAATCTTGCCCAGTTCGGTTCTTTCCCCGGTTGCCGTAACCCGGGCGATCCCCTTACCTTGCACGACCAGCGTTCCGGAAAAAAGAAAGGGCAAATCGTCTCCTCCCGGTTTGTTTTTCGGAAGTGTCCGGTTTTCCTGGAGGGCCTGTTTGCGTACGGCAACGGCTTCTCCGGTCAAAAGCGATTCGTCAACCGACAGATTTTGCCCTGTCAGCAAAAGTGCGTCGGCTGGAATACGATCTCCTTCCGAGAGAAAAATGATGTCGTCCCGAACGACGTCCCGACCGGCTACACGTATCTGTCGGTTGTCGCGCAAGACCAGGGCGCGTGGACTGGTCAGGTTGCGCAGCGCTTCCAGAGTTCGTTCGCTTTTTCTTTCTTGCCAGAAACTCATCGTGACGATAATGCAGACGGAACCGAGCAAAATGAGAGCGTCTTCCGTATTGCCGATAAAAAGGTAAATGAGCCCGCAAGAAAGTAACAGCAAAAACATGGGTTCGGAAACAACGTCCCAGGCAATCGCGAGAATCGAGTGCGGTTTTGCGGAAGACAGTTCGTTCGGTCCCTCTTCTGCCAGTTTTTCACGGACCTGTTTTTCAGTCAGGCCGCTAACATGTTGGGGAAAAGCACGCTTGTCAGGTGCCGTTTGATGAGACGTCATAAATGCAGGGAATGAAGAAACGGTTCGTGCCGGTAAATCCATAAGGACGAGCGCGCGTCGAAAAGGCGGTTTCAGGGTCTGCAAGGGTGTTTTTCTGATGGAAAAACACCCTTGCAGACCCTGAAACCG
>DBGFLV010000112.1:0-1553 GCA_048528425.1 Oxalobacter sp.
CTCCAAGATGGGTTATCCCGTCAAGGTCGGTGAGGCCGAGGCGGCCGCTCATCAGTCTTACGCTTCACAGCACGTCAATGCCGCTGAAGAGGCGCTTTCCCGCGTTTAGCCCTCTTTCATTCTCCTCTCTTCAAGCACGCCCGAAAGATGATTTCGGGCGTTTGTCTTTTCAGCCTTTCATTGAAGACTTTCAGAAGGACCGTCGTTTTTCTTGCTGATGCGGTATCGCGTTTTTCTCGAACTCGATGAGATTTTCTTTGATGGCTTTCGAGAAAACCTGTCCTTTTTGCATTTTTCGCCGGTATCGAGAGTCAGATGTCAAAAAGCACAACAGTTGTTGTGCTTTTTTCCTGAAAACGAAAAGATAATCTTAAAACTGATCAGGTTGCTTGCCCAAACGTATCCCGGTATTCAGCGCTTCCAGCGCTAACAGTGCCGCGGCCTGATCAGCCGTCGCGTACGAAGCCAGAAGCCCATTGTACAAATCGGCAACAAGCGCCGTCAACGGCAATTGAAGACTGGCATTTTCTGCCGCGTTCATGATGTTGGCGTGGTCTTTCGCCTGGCTTCTGATCTGTCCACCCGGTTTGAAATTACGGTCGAGCATACGTTGGCCGTGCAATTCCAGGACCCGACTTTCGGCAAACCCACCCCGTATGGCCTGCCGCACAGCAGCCGGATCAGCGCCTCCTGCCTGAGCCAGTAACATGGCTTCTGCCACAATAGCGACCGTTCCACCGACGATCAGCTGATTGCATAATTTGGCGATTTGTCCCGAACCGGTCGGCCCGACCCATGTAGGACGTCCCATCACCTCGAAGATCGGTCTGGCCCGCTGAAAGTCTTCAGCGTTTCCCCCTACCATAATGGCCAACGTGCCGGCTTCGGCTCCAACCACTCCCCCGGAGACAGGAGCATCCAGAAAAGCGACGTGTCGTCCGGCCAGTGTCTGCTGAATCTCTTTCGCTTCCGACTGTTTGGTCGAACTCATGTCAATGACCAGGGTCTCCTCTTGCAAGAACGGCATCAGCGATTCGACGACTTTTTTGACGACAGGCCCCGCCTCCAGCATGGTGATGACGACGTCTGCCGAGCTGACGGCTTCACCCAGGGTGGTGGCGACTGTCGCGCCCCGTTCGGCCAGAGGAAGGGCTTTTTCACGCGTACGGTTCCAGACAGTGAGAGGATAACCGGCCTGTGCCAGCCTGGACGCCATCGGCAAGCCCATCAAACCGATTCCGACAAAGGTGATTTTCGGCAAATCAACTGTTTTCACTGGTGTCTTCATCATGGTGATCAGAAACGATAGGCACCGCGCAACACGACGAAATTCTCGCCATTGTTCGGTTTTTTGATGCCTGCGTTGGAATAATGCTGGACTCTCAGACCCAGATCGAATTTATTGTTGAAGACGTAACCCAATCCGATGTGGTCGGCAAATTCGAAAGCGGTCGACATGCGGTTTCCATGATTATTGTAGGTTTCGGAAAAAAGGCTGGCGCCGATCCCGGCCTCGGCATAAAAACCTTTCTTGTTGACATTTTCCCAGCGGA
>DBGFLV010000113.1:0-8391 GCA_048528425.1 Oxalobacter sp.
TCTTCCACCTTGCCGTTTCGAATCGTCGTACCCGCCTGTCCGACGCACCGGAGATCGACGCTGGAAAAGCTGGCCTGGTTACGGCTGATGCCGTTCGTTTTGACGATACTGGACAAGGCCGTTCCCCTGGCGGTAGACGGCGCGTAACCGGCGTAAGACGCCGTCAACGCTGCATTGGCGTCATGAATGGCCGAAGCCACAATTCCCAGCCACTGGCCGTCTGCCGTGTCGTTGTCCAGATTGACGTCCTGTCCGTATATGGCCCTGAAACGGGCCTGCAATTCGGACAGGACTTCGGCATAGGTCGGCGCCACGACGCCTTTTTCAGTAATTTCTGCAATGAGTGCTGTCATCCAAGCGCTCCTTTCACTGTCGTTTGCCCGTATTCGGTATCCAGGGTGACGCTGACTTTCAGTTGCCTGGTTTCCGGATCGAGTGTGCTTTCATAATTGACGATTTGGGTGACGCCGGGTGTCCCCAGAATGCGACTGCGGATAGCGAGGTCATAAAGCAGCTGTTTATGCTCGCCCAAAATACTGTCGGCGTAAGGCGTCCCGTCCGTTACGTCGGTAAACCATTCACCGGTTTTCAGTTTCAGCCGCGTCATCACGTTTTGCCCGACCGCTTCCGGCGAATCCGCCAGATAGTCGAGTCTCCCCCTGCCGAAGGCGACTTCGCCGTCGGCGTTCAATTTCCTGACTTTCATTGTGTTATACCGGAGTAGAGGTGGTGCCGCCTCCGGGCTGGACACCACCGTGTTGGTGTTGTGTCAAACTGATGCCGTTCGCGTTGACGTCGCCGTTTACCGAGACGTCGCCCGTCATGGAAGTGGTGCCGTTTCCCTGCGTCAGGCTGCCTGTAATCGTGACGTTACCGGTCAAATAGATGGCCGGGGCCTGAAGTGTGATCTGACTGGACGTTTGGGCCAGTACGTTTTTGCTGGCTGGATCAATTTCGACAAAAGCCGCACCGTCGTCGCTTCTCAATTGAACCGCCGACGTGCTGACACTCCCGATTTTCCGGGCTTGCGACATAGGACCGACTAGCACGAATCCATCGGACAAGTCGTGCATCCGCATCTCCATCGGCAATTGGACGCCTCCCGATTGCCACCAGGCGTCGATACAGCGAGACGCGAAAACAACCAGACACTCATCCCCGCTTTTAACCGGAAACGTCAGCGTACAACCCCCTCCGCGTGGAAACACGACCGGACAATCCAGCAACAGCGGCAAGTTGACCGCCTTGCTCGATCCGTCCGGTTGGGCGACAATGCCCTGAATGGCCGGTTGGACAACGGCCGTCACGGCACCGGCGTCGAAAGACTGCACCATGCCTGGCAACGCCGTCCAGATACCGGCTTGCGCCGCACCTATCGCCGTCCGGATCGTCGCTTCTAACGATCCGGTTCTTTCATAAAAATCGAATGCCATCAGTTCCTCCCCTTCCCGGCTGTATCCGTTTGACTGGGATTGGCCGCCACACAAATCATTTTGGAATGCCAAGACGTGCCGTAGGTGTCGCCGGTGTGGACAAGTGAGATCACTTTATAGACACCGTTCACATCCAGCGAATCCTGCTGCTTCCGGTTCTTCTCCGTCGGGTTCTCTCGAACGTCTTCTGACGAATGGTCATAAAGGACGGTATCGTTTTCGATCTGCAAAGTCGTGTCCATCCGGATTTCCGGGCGTAAAAGCGATGTCACCGTCAGCCCGTCGATACTCATTTGCGGTGTACCGATCAAGCCGGTACGTTCGTTCAAGACAAACGGCTGCCCGGGAAAAATCCCGTCAACCGGTACACACGCCAATCCCTTGTCCAGATAGTTAAACTGCAAACGGTGTGTCTTGCAAAAGCCGGTCATGGCGTCTTTGGCCGGACAAAACAGCACTTTTCCCCGCGGCAGTTTCATGGCTGACAATTCCGGTAAATATCCTTTTACCACGCCATAAGGCGCGTAGCCCGACAGGATCGTTTCATGAATGTCGACGGGGGACGCTCCGGCCGGTACACTGGCGTTGACGACGGCGTACGTATGGGCCTGATCGTTGGTTTTGGCGACGATCTTCAGCAAAGTATCGTTTTGCGACTCCCCGGCCATCCGGTAACGCTGAATCAGCTCACCCTGAAAAATCACGGCATGATTTTCCTCGTATCCGGCTTCCAGAATGACTTTTTGTCCTTCCTGCCGAATACGCGAGACCGTTTCACTGTTGACGTTGTATATCTTGATCTCGGCCGAACGCGGCTTGCCTTCCGCGGTCTGGTTGACGACGAACGTCAGCCGGAAACGCGAAAAATCAATGGCTTTCTGATTTTCTTTTCCTTCGGCAATCGTCAGTCGGCAATAGCGTTTGAAGAGTTTGCTCATGCTGCCGCCCAATGCAATTGAACACGCGTGCCCATATCGGCATAGGCAGGATCGCGATCAGTTTCACCGTCGAGTGTCACCGTCATCTTTCCCAGGCCCAGATGGGCGTGTTCTTCCAGCAAATCATGCCCGCAACGCAACGGCACACCGGCAATGACGCTTTCTCCGGCATCGTCGGACAAATCCATAAACCAGCCTCCGCCTTCGGCCTCGCGCCACACCAGACGGACTTGCAGAGGGTTTTCCCCGAGTTTGATGGAAAACTGCTGCGAACCGGAAGAAAGCGGAATCTCAAAAAGTGTTTCAGCCATCATCCATTTCCTTTCACAGCCCGGGGTTGCCGTTCTCCCGAACTCGTCATCTGGGCCGTTTGTTCCGGATTGGCCTGATTTTCCGGTACCAGCATCCGGTCTTCCGTGTCGACGATGTGGACTTTCCGGAAAACAGCCGTCACCCGAAGCACGTTTTCGGTTTGGGCATCCGTATTGACTTTCAGCGATTGCACCAGCATATCCGTGTATTCCCGTTTACCGGTACCGATGGTCAGACACCGGCACGTTTCTTGCCACTCAAGCAATTTTCGGTAAATCATCCTTAAATCCCTCGCTTCCGGAAATAGCGGACCGGACAATCGGGATCCGCCTTCTGACCACCCGAACTCCATTTCCAGCGTTTCCGCGTCCTTGTAGGCGTGATCGGTTATGGGACTGCCGCGCTGAACGGGATGCTCGGTCATTTTCAGTGAATCGCTGTGTTTTTCACTGATCACGACGTCAGGAATGACGTTTTCGATGTACCGGGTCGGCCCGATCAGGAAATAAACGAGAGAGGATGTCAAAGACATAGACATTCATCCTTACTATTCATAAAGTTGTATTCGAATCGGAACGCATGAAAAAAGCCTCCCGAAAGAGGCTTTTCCTGTCTTTACGTCACTTCTACGCCATAACCGGTGACTTCATGTTGCGAAGCCCGGTCTCGACGTCGATGTCCAAAAAAGACTGTTTGACTGCGTCCGCCGTTTCCTGCGGCGACACGGCCCCGTGGACAGTGATATTGACGGTCTGATTGAAATGCGAGGTCGTTTCACCCCGGGACATCGTTACGCGATCCGTCACGGCCGCCCGTTCGGTATAACGGCTGAATACGCCGTCCGTTTCCACCCCCGTTGTTGCCAACGTCAACCGTCGACCGGTCTCAGCTTCATCGGTCATCAACCCGTGACGCATGAATTCAAGCTGTTTGCCGACAGTGGATGGCCGGACGTCCTTGCCGAAAAACGCCCTGAACAGGATTTTTCGATCCGGATGCCATTGTCGCATTGAGCTTCCCTCCGCGCTTCCGTCGTCTGCCCGGTACCCGGCCCGGACGGCAGAGCGTATCCTGGCCGACACCTCTTTCGCGAAACGTGTTGTTGAGCGGTCTGTCGCACCGGAAACGGTCATTTCGTCCGACCGAACCGTTTTCAACAGTGTTGTCGATCCGGCCGACTTCGCCCGTCCGGTTGGAGCCCTGCCCTTTCGTTCCACACGATCCGATCCGATTGCTCCGGTACGACCCCGGCTTTTCGCAGAAACGGTCACATCCACCGATTTTTCCGCCTGTTTACCGGACGAATCGTGACCGCCGTCCTTTTTTTGTCCGAAAAGCAAGCCAACGTAATCGCCGCCCGTGTTCGCTTCCATCACCGAATCCGCCCGTTTCCGGGTCATCGCCACATCCGCCGTAAAAGAACCGGCTGCCAGAGCAGCCAGCGGCATCAACGGCGACGCTGACGCAGCGGCCAGGCCCGAACCGACCGTTTTGCCGATGTTCCAAACGTCTTTTATCGCGGCAACGGTACTTTTCAACACCGGGAGTGCCTTGCCTAAAGCGGCGACGCCAACACCGGCGGCCCCAATCTGTTTGGCGACGTCCCGCACTTCCGGAGACAGTGAGGCAAACGATTCAGACAAGCCCAGCACGGTGTCATTGGCCAACTCCAGCAAAGGATTCAAATCCCCCGCCAGCGTTCCCGTCAAATCCATCATGACTGCCTGCCCGACCGACTTCAACCGATCGACGTTAGCCGAAAAATCCCGCATCTTGCGTGCAGAATCGTCCAAATCAATGTTCAGATTGACCAGAACCCGCCGATAATCGTCTGCTTCCTTTGTAAAAGCGGGATGGGCCAGACTCCGGTACGTCAGGTCGTCCACTCCCAGACCCTGCATGACGGCAGATCGCTGGATTGCGGGCAACGCTTGAAACGCTGCCGATTGCGACAGTTCGGATAACAGCACGATCGTGTCACGCAATTGTCCGTTCCGGCGCCGCGTCGCAATGCCGAATTTTCCGAAAACCGCTTCTGTTTCCGGCAGATTCCTTAACTTCTCACCCAGTCCGTCAACCGAAGACAAGGCTGTACGCACGTCACCACCAACACGGGAAACGGCTCTGGAGAACACATCAATGTTCGATGCCGAAGCCCCCGGTTTCAGCGTGTTGCCGGATAAAGTCCGAAGCCTTGCCGAAGCTAAAGCCGTCATGTTCCGGATCGCTTTGCCGGTTGCTTTCAAGCTTTTTTCCAGCGTCTCGACGCGCAGAGTTGAACCGGATACTGCCCCGTCGAACCGTTTTCTTCCCGCCTCGTCAATTTGGTACCTCAGCGAAACGAGAAAAACTTTAAGGGATTCATTCGCCATACTCTTCCACCCTCATTTGGTCAGCCAACGCTTCGTTGTCGGCCTTCACATTCAGGACGTCGTTCATCAGGGCTATATCGGCCAGATCCAGCGATCCGTCCTTCAAACTCTCGTAACGGCACAAACCGTGAAGAACCGGACGAAGCAGCCATTCTTCTCCGTCCGGAAGCGTTGCCCATTTTTCACCGCCCGTCACTTGGCCGGATCGGCCAGGAAAGTAACGAGCTTTTGCATAAAATTTGCGAGGTTCCTCCGGATCACGAAGAAACCGAGCAAAACGGTTTCAAAGGCATCGAGATCATCGAACATCAGACTGCCGTCCGATACAACCGGGGACCATTCCATTCCCTGCTTGCGGTAGACTACCGACAGACAGGTACGAATAACGTATTCCGCATCTTCGTCTGGCATACCGGACAACGCGTCGGCCAGGGGTTTCGCCTTTTCGACGACGTCTTCCCATGAAACGACAGCGTCCTCTCCATCGGAAGCCACACTGTCAAACAGGGGAAATGCGGAAAAAACCAGCGGTAAAATCCGGCGTTCGAGATGAAATTGCTGAAAAGCGTTCAGCTTGCCGTAACGGTAAGTATTGCCTGAAATCGTGATCTCGTTCATGTCAGTACGTTCCCAAAATAGTGTCGATACTCAAAGCGTCGAAAACCCAGGAAACCGTCGCGCCGTCTTTTTTATAGATAACGTCCGGTTTTTTCTGGAAAGCACAGGAAGAACAGACGGTCTTGTCCCCGGAAACCGTATTGCTGACCGAAATGATGTTCTTGCCCCACATGGCCGCGTTCTGGCTTTGCAAGTTATACATCGTCTGCAATTTGGCGTTGATTGGCGAAGTCTGCAAAAGCGTAATCGTGACGGTACCGGACTTGTTGGCGTTCAGGTTATGCATCCCGCTACCGTCCGCACCCACGGTCATGGTGTTGCGATTGCCGGCTGTGGTAATCGTGATTCCTTCCTCGGCCACTGCCGCACCGTGGCCTAAATCAATGACACCGCCCGGCCCGACCAGCGTGCCGGTAACATCCATAAAGCTGTAACTCATTCCCATAGTAATCCTCTTATCGGTTGACGTTGATGATGATGTCAGTAGCGTGAACGGCACCGGCCAGTTTGATCGCGACCTGAATAACGGTGGACTGTCTGGCTTCACGATCGGCCTGAGACTGGGTCGCCACCGGCGGGGCGTAAACGTAGTAACCCCTGGTCAGCGTGTCACCGGTTTCAAGGGCGCCGAAACTGTCACCGTTCCAGACGCCCGGTGCGACCAATCCGTTGATGACAGCCTGTTCCAGACGGCTTTCGATCGTCGTGACGATACGGGCGATACCGGCGTCGGTCTGCGGAATCTTGGAAGTCGAGGTGTAAAGCAAATTCCAGACAGCGGTTTGCACGTCGTTTTGCAGCCAATCCAGACCGTGGCGTTCGTCGAAGTACCAGCCACCCGACATGACACCTTCCTGCAAAATGGCCGTATCGTTCGAATACTGCGCAAAAACGTTGCAGTTCTTGTTTTTCAGTACGCTGGCTTGCGTTGCCGTCAACACTTCGGGTTCGACACCGGGTTCTTGCTTGAACTTCAGTGTGATGGTGGTGTTCTGTCCGTCGAAATTGACGGCAAAGGCACGACCGAAAGCGGCCGCGGCGGCGGCGAGACTTCCCGAACTGTACTGGACGAAAGCCCGATTGTTGCCTTTGGCTTTCAAACGGGAAGCGAGATCGTTTTCGACCTGTGCATCCAGAACCGTTGTCTTCGAGACGGTAAAACCGGCAATACGGGAAGTAGACGTGGCATTGATGAAATCCGCTGTTTCGACAATTGCGTCATCATCCGCTTCTTCCGCAACGAGCAGACCGTACCAGTCGCTGCTCATGTCGGCCAGTGTGGTCACGGCGTCCAGCAGCGATTCTGCCCCCATTCCGGTTATAGAAACCGTATCCGCGTCCAGTCCCATCAACGTAGACAGCGCCGTTTTGGTCACACCGGTCACCGTCGATTCGGAACCGGTCGTTTTGGAGCGGATGACGAAGCGTGAACCGTCGAAAACGCAAGAGGCCGTTGCACCCAACGCCGTTGAAACAGCGGACGCCACTCCGTTCAAATTGGTGACCGAGGCCAGATTCACAGACGCCACCGATTTTTCGACGCCATCTACCGTGACCGAAAAACCGCCATCGGATATGGCCTGAAATTCAGCGACGTTCTGTTCGGCCGTGCCCAAAATATGCCCTTTCAACAGGCCGCCTGTCGCTGTTTTCACCCAGCGGCCGATGTAGCACTGGGCAGCGGAAGGTTCTGCCGAAAAATAGGCGACCGCCATGCGGTATTCCGGAGATTCAGTCCCGAAATCGGAAGCCACTGTATCGACGTCGTCGTAAAGACGAAGCCGTTCATCAGCGTCAATCGTGTCGGACGCCCCCAGAATCAGGGCAATACCGAAATCCCTTTCCGCCGCCGCTTTCGGCGCCATGACGACGTCGACAGAAACCACGGAAGAAACAGACAATCCCTTGTTTGTCATAATGTTATCCTTCATTTAAAAGAGTGGACAATGGCTCCGGCGAGGTTTCGTACCTGATAGGTAAACGACACATGGCGCCGGAAATCCAGTTTCAGACTCGTTTCCTTCACCGACAGATTGTTCTCCGTCACCCATCGGGTGACCGTTTTGTCCGCCGAAACGAATACAAGGCCCCGGGACAGCAACTGATCCGCGTTTTGCTTGACCAGACAGCCGTACTTCAGCAATGCGGCGTAAAACCCGGCTTTCGGGCCGTAAAAGCGGGTCTCCAGTTCCAGTTCTTCCTGCCAGGAAAGCACGTCACGACCGTCATCGGGATCGAACGCATCCGTTCCGTAATGAACAATCGACGCGCCACAGTTGCCGCCGAAAGACGTGACACCGGTGACGCACCAGTTGACGCCGCCTGCCGCCCCGTTTCCGGAAGGCGGCTGCCAAATCGACCTGACTTCGTTTTCAGAAAGACCGGTTACCCCGGCAATGAACTGCCGGAAAACCGTTTCCAGATCGTCGTCGTAACAAGGCGTATCGCCCACTGCCGTCAGATAAGCATGGGTTCTCGATGTATTGTCAATCATAGTTATTCATTTTCCGCACAAGGCTTGTCGTCCGGCTCAGACCATGCGTCATCCTCCACCGGAGTGGATTGACGCTGACTGAAACGGAAAAACGCAAGTGCAATTGCAGTGAAGGGAAAAAATCCTGCCCGGTCGCGGGCAACAAAAAAGCCTCCCGAAGGAGGCTTTTCATATTTTCGCGGGACGCACTGATCCCGACAGTTACAATCATACCCGTGAAACCG